>JBFZCA010000488.1:0-3365 GCA_041308205.1 Planctomycetota bacterium
TCTGCATATGCGGGAGCCTTCCGCCGGGCCTTCGGCCCGACTTCTACGCGGCCACGAGCGCCTCTCCCTGCGCATCGACGATGACGCGGGGATGCCCCGTCCTTCGCATGAGATCCGCGTAGAAGTCGGGCCGAAGGCCCGGCGGAAGGCTCCCGCATATGCAGACCACATCGGCCTGCCGCGCGCGCGCGCAGAAGCGCTCCGCCAGGGCGGCGCACTCCGATGCCGACGGCGCACGCGCCTCCTCGACAAGCTCGGTCACTTCCCCGCGCTCGCGGTCGATGAGGCTCGCAGCCTTGCGCGTCGCGCATTCGGTGTAGACGGGATCCGCCGCGATCCCCTCGGCCTGAAGCCGTTCGACGAGCCCCTGACCCCGCCCGAAGAACCCGATGACGAGGCTCTCCCCGCCGAGCAGCGCCGCGGCGCGCGCGGCGTTCACCGCCTTCCCGCCCGTGCAGCGGCGCACATCGGCCGTGCGATTCACGGCCCCGGGAACGATGCGCTCGCAGAGCCACACTTCCTGATCCGCGGCGCTCAACGACAGGAAGAGCTGCATCCCGCCTCCTCACGCTTCGTATCTCCGCTCGGCCGGACGTTGCGGCCGAACGGCGTTCCGGCGCGCGACGCTCACACGATCTCCGCGAGGAGCTCCGCCAGCTCCCCGGGCGCGAACTCGCGCGGGTTGGACCTGAGACTGTTCCCGCTGGCCAGCGCCAGCAGCTCGGGGATGCCCGCGCGCGCCACGCCGTAATCGCGCAGGCGCACCTTGATCCCCAGGCGCTCGCACAGCTCGCGCACGTGCGCGATGAGCCGCGTCACGGCTTCGTCGTCATCGCGCGTCTCCGAGGGAACGCACCGCCGCCATATCGCCGCGAGCTTCGCGCGCGCGGCGCGTCGATTGACCTCAAGCGCAAACGGCAGCAGCGCCGCGCAGGCGGCGCCGTGGCGCACGCCGTACAGGATTCCGAGCGCCGGCGCGATGCCGTGCGCGACCCCCAGGCCCGCGTTCGCGAGGCAGATGCCGCTTGCGAGCGCGGCGTACGCCATGTCGGTGCGCGCCTCGCGGTTCCGGCCATCCGCGTACGCCGCCGGAAGCGCGGCAAACGCCCGCGGGAGGGCGCTCTCGCACAAGGCATCGGTGAACGCGTTGGCGCCGCGCGCGATATACGACTCGATGAGCTGCGTGAGCGCATCCATGCCCGAGGCCGCCGTGAGGTCGGGCGGCATCCCCGCCGTCAGCGCCGGATCGACGACGGCCGCCGCGGCCAGCATGCGGTCATCGCGAATGCTGCGCTTGAGCGAGCGCGCGCGCCACGAGATCACCGCGTTCTTCGTCGCCTCGGAACCCGTGCCCGCCGTCGTCGGCAGGGCCACGAAGGGCAGCGGGGCGTGCGCCAGCGGCCGCGTCGATCCCGTGCCCTCGAGAAAATCGGCCGCGGCGCCGACATCGGCGTTGGCTGCCGCGGCGGCGACGGCCTTCGCGCAGTCGATCACGCTCCCGCCGCCGAGACCCGCCACGACATCGGGCTCCCACGAGCGCGCCTCCGCGGCGAGCCGATCGACGTCATCGACCTCCGGCTCGCGGCCCGGACCGTTCGCGCGCAAGACCTCGGCGCCCTCGCGGCGCAACGCCCCCGCGAGGGCCTCGGCCGCCCCCGCGGAGCTCGAACCCGCAAGAAGCAGCACCCGCCGCCCGCACCGCAGGATCTCCCGGTGCGCGTCGAGAAACGCACCCCACCCGAAGGCGATCCTCCGCGGAAGCGATAGTGTGACGCCGTTCGCCGCCATGGGCATCTTCCTTTTCCGGCCGCCTGGCCATAGCATACGAAGATACCGGTATCCGTGTCCATGGCAGATGAAACTCTGACGGCTCAGATCGAACGCTTCCTCGCGCAGCTCGACGCGCTGCCCGCGCTCCCGGAACGCGCGCAGCTCGTCGCGGACCTCAGAGGCCTGGGGCTCCGCGCGGCATCGCGTCCGCGGGACCTCACCTACGCGCTCCTCTTCGGCCCCACGGGCTGCGGGAAGTCCAAGCTCGCCAACAGCCTGTACGGCCGCGATGTCAGCCCGGTCGGCTACCGCCGCCCGACGACGACCGCGCCCCACGTGATCGCGCCCGCGGCCCATGCGCATCGCGTCGTTTCCTGCCTCCCGCCGGTGCCCCTGCAGTGCGTTTCCGTCCCCGAGCCGCCCTCGCCGAGCCTGGTGCTCATCGATGCGCCGGACATCGACAGCGTATGCGCCGAGAATCGCGCGCGCGCCGAGGCCTTCCTCTACCTCGCCGATGCCATCATCGTGGTCCTCACGCCGGGGAAGTACGCCGACGAGAGCATCTGGCGCTATCTCCGGCGCTTCGCCGCCGAGGGCGCCGAGGTCCTCATCGTCCTCAACATGTTCAGGGACGAGCTGGTCCTCCAGGACCTCGCGGCCAAGCTCTCCGAGGCGCGCATCCCCGCCGAGATCCTGACGGTGCCCTTCGACCCGAGCGCCGACCGCGAGCCCATCGCCGAATGCGACGGCTTGACACGGCTTCGCGAGCGCATCGGCGCCTGGGGCG
Source organism: Planctomycetota bacterium (assembly GCA_041308205.1). Classification (GTDB taxonomy): domain Bacteria; phylum Planctomycetota; class UBA8108; order UBA8890; family UBA8898; genus UBA8898. Next base: position 2,558 of record JBFZCA010000488.1, read on the forward strand.
CATCGGAGACGCTCAGGCGCCGGGCGCTCGACCGCTGCGCGCGCGCCGCGATTGCGCGCGTCGAGACCGCGCTTCTCCCACGGCTCGCCTCCCACGGCGAGGATCTCGCCGCGCTTCGCGGCGAGATCGCCGCATCGGTGCACGCTGCGCGGGATGATCTTGCCGGCGGGCTCCCCTTCCGCCTCGATGAGGCGACCGCCGCGCTCCTCTACCGCCGGATGCTCGCCAACCTCGATCGCGTCGACCCGCTGCGTTTCCCGCGGAGAATCCTGTCCTATCCGTTCAGGCGCCTGCGCAACGCTCTCCGCCGCGGCCCGACGCCGGCTGCCGCCGAGGCCACCGCCGGCGCGCTCTGGGACCTCAACGAGGAGTCTTTCGCGAGCATGGCGCTCGACCTCGGCGAGACGCTCGACGCGCTCAGCCGCCGCGCCGGCTTCACGCCTCCCGCGCGCGGGAGCGAAGAAGATCTCCGCGCGCGCTTCCGCGCATTTCAGGCCGAGTTCCGCGCATCCATCGACGCGGAAGCGGCGGCCCTGACGCGCACCCTCAGCACGGGCCAGCGCGTGCGCTTCTACGCCGCGCAGGCGCTCGTTCTGGGCGCCTTGGTGAGCCTCGAAGTGCACACCGGAGGGCTTCTGACGCTCACCGAGGCGCTCGCCGGAGGCGTCGTCAGCCCCTTCGCCGCCAAGCTCATCGGCATGGCGCTCAGCTCCGAGGAAAGCCGCGCGTTCAGGGCGCGGGCGCGGGCGCGCTACCTCGCCGGCGCCGCGGAACTGCTTGCGGCCGGCGCGGCGCCGCTCGACGAAGC
>JBFZCA010000489.1:0-4601 GCA_041308205.1 Planctomycetota bacterium
TGGAAGTCCTGCGGATGCTCGCCGTGGACTCCTACATCGAAACGCTGATCGGCGACCCCAACCAGGTGCCTTTCCGGCGCGGCGATGCGGCCGCCGACGGCCGCGCCACCATCTCCGACGCGGTCGCCATCCTCAAGTACGTGACGGGGCGGGATACGGCGCCCGGCTGCGCCAAGGCCCTCGACACCAACGATGACGGCAGGCTCGACATCGCCGATGCCGTGCAGCTCCTCGGGTACCTCTTCACCGGCGGCATGCCGCCCGCGGAGCCCTTCGCCGCCTGCGGCCTCGACCAGACGACGCTCGGCGATCCCCTGACCTGCGGCGCCTACGCGCCGTGCGCGCGCTGACGGCCTCCGCCCCTTGCAATCTCCGCCGCACGCGCCACGATAGAGCGTTCACGCTCGATCGACTTCCGGAGGAACGGCACGCATGCGAATCACGGTCATCGGCACCGGCTACGTCGGGCTCGTGAGCGGGGCGTGCTTCGCACGGTTCGGCCACGCGGTGACGTGCGTCGACAAGGACGCCGAGAAGATCGCGCGCTTGGCGCGCGGCGAGATCCCGATCTACGAGCCGGGCCTCGATGCGCTGGTCGGCGAGAACCTCGCCGCCGGCCGGCTCGCCTTCACGGCCGACATCGCCGCGGCCGTCGCCGGCGCGGAGGTCGTCTTCATCGCCGTCGGCACGCCCGCCTCGCGCCGCGGCGACGGCTACGCGGATCTCACGTACGTCTACGAGGCCGCGGCCCAGATCGCCCCGCACCTGCGCGACTACACCGTGATCGTCAACAAGAGCACCGTCCCGGTCGGCACGGCCCGGCAGGTCGCCCGCATCGTGGCGCAGGCCAATCCCGGCGCCGACTTCGATGTCGCCGGCAACCCCGAGTTCCTGCGGGAGGGCGCGGCCATCAACGACTTCCAGCGGCCCGACAGGATCGTCATCGGCGTCGATTCCCCGCGCGCCGAGACGGTCTTGAGGGCCGTGTACCGGCCGCTCTATCTCATCGAGACGCCGTTCGTCATCACGTCGATCGAGACGGCCGAGCTCATCAAGTACGCGTCCAACGCCTTCCTCGCCGCGAAGATCAGCTTCATCAACGAGATCGCCGCCATCTGCGAGGAAGTCGGCGCGGACGTCCAGGACGTGGCCAGGGGCATGGGTCTGGACGGCCGCATCGGCAGGAAGTTCCTGCACGCGGGTCCGGGCTACGGCGGTTCGTGCTTCCCCAAGGACACGCACGCGCTGCTCAGGATCGCGCAGTCGTGCGGCACGGCATGCCGCATCGTCGAGGCGGTCGTCGAGGTCAACGCCGCGCAGAAGGCCCGCATGGTGCGGAAGATCCGCGCGGCGCTCGGCGGCGATGAGTCGGGCAGAACGATCGCGTTCCTCGGCCTGGCCTTCAAGCCCGAGACCGACGACATGCGGGAAGCGCCCGCACTGACGATCATCCCCTCGCTCCTGGAGCACGGCGCCCGCATTCGCGCGCACGACCCCCGGGCAATGGACGAAGCCCGCAAGCTCCTTCCCGACATCGCGTACTGCGCCGATCCCTACGATGCCGCGACCGGCGCCGATGCAGCGGTTCTCCTGACCGAGTGGAACGAGTACCGCGCCATGGACCTCGCGCGCATCAAGCAGCTCCTGCGCTCGCCGATCTTCATCGACCTTCGCAACGTCTACTCCCCCGCGGCGATGGCCGCGATGGGGTTCCGTTACCACAGCGTGGGAAGACCCCCCGCGGGAGCATGATGCCGGCGCATGCGCGGGCCCGCGGCTCGCCCGGAGCGCGGCCGCTCAGTCGCACGCCGGAAACGTCTCGCACGCCAGCCCGTCGTCGGTCGGGTCGGGGCCGCATGCCGTGAAGGGGTCGGGCGGCGGCGGCTGGCTCGTGAAGAGGTACCCCAGAATCCGAACGGCATCCGCGATATCGACGCCGCCGCTGTCGTTGATGTCGGCGCCGTCCATGCATCCGGGCGCGGGCGTGCTCGCAAACAGGTACCGCAGAAGGGTCACCGCGTCGGAGATGTCCCGGCGGCCATCGGCGTTCGGATCGCCGCGCATGAACCGCTCCCCCAACGCGCACAGATTCTCGAACACCTCGACCGTGCCGGCATACCACTGGATCGATGCGATGTCCAGGTCGCCGTCCCGGTCGAAGTCCTCGGCGACGGGAAAGCGCGGATTCACGCCCGCGTACAGGAACGGACCGGCGGTGAAGCCGCGGGCGCCGTCGCCCCAGAAGATCATCAGGGCGAACTTCGTGCTCGGGCTGATCGCCACGGGCTCGAACAGCGCCACCACGATGTCCAGCGCGCCGTCCTGGTCGAGATCGGCGATCGCCGGCTCGACCGCGGTCGAGGTCGGCGGCGCGACCAGCACCAGCGGCGTCGAGAACCTGCCCGCGCCGTCGCCCCACAGGACGCACAGCGACTCGTCGGTCCACGACCCGACGACGAGGTCGAGGAAGCCGTCCTCGTCAAGATCCCTCGCGTGGGACGAACACGGCGCCGACGTGGCCGGCGTGAGGATCTTCTCGACGAAGGTCATCCTGCCCGTGCCATCGTTCCGGAAGACGGTCACGTTCGGAGGGCCGCCGCCATCGGTCCATTCCGAATTCGCCGCCGCGTAGTCGAGGTCGCCGTCGCCATCGAAGTCGCCGACCCCCACGTTCTGAGGACGCATGCCCTGGGTCGAGACCAGGTTGAAGAGCGTGAAGACGCCCGCGCCATCGTTCTTCCAGATGGCGACGGTGGCGGCGATGTCGTACGTCACCACCAGATCGCGGTCGCCGTCGTTGTCCATGTCTTCCGCGTGCACGCCGTGCGGGTAGCTGCCCCCGCCGGTCAGGTAGACGACCGCGGGCGAGAGTATGGCGTTGCCATCGTTGAACACGATGGCCATCTTGCAGCCGTAGAAATCGACGCCCACGAAGTCGAAGTCCCCGTCGCCGTCCAGGTCGCCCTGGCACATGCCCTCGTAGAGCGAGCTCGCCGAGAGCGGCAGCACGTAGGCTTCCGGGTCGCCGAACGTTCCGTCGCCGTTCCCGCGCAGGATGCAGATGTGCGGCGACAGCCGGTTGAGCACGCAGCAGTCGAGCGTCCCATCGCCGTCGTAGTCGCCCGACACGAGCACGTGCGACTTGGCGCTCGAGAAGGGGTCGTTCGACGGCAGCGTGTAGACGACGCGCGGGCCGTACAACGAATCCCTGTCCGGGCAGGCGGCGAACGCCCGGGAGCCGGCGCAGGGGAACCACAGCAACGCGATGCAGAGTATCCTCATTTTCAGCATATGCACTCAAGGATAAAGGATGGCGCCCTTCGTGTCCATCAGGCGCGGAAGGGCGGCGCCAGAAACGGGAGCGCCCCGACCGCGAGCTCGAATGTAACCGGCGTCATGCCGAAGGACTCCCCGTCGACTTCGACCCACGCGGGCTCCCTGGATTCGACCGCCACACGGGTTCCGTGCAGCGTCGTCACGCTGCCGAGCCGCCCCATGCACCCGCACAGCGCCGCCAGGGCGTAGAGGACCAGCGCCCCCCGGGAGCCGTGCGCGCACACCGTCACCTCGAACACCCCCGAGTCGCAGCGCGCGCCGCGCGCCAGGTTGAAGAACCCGCCGTAATGCGGCGTCTTGCTCACGATCGCCAGCGTGCCGCCCACCGGCGGCGCGTCATCGACGGTCACGCTGAGCGCCGGGGCCCGATAGCGCCACAGCGCCCGAACGATCGGGACGGCGAACCGCATGAAACGGTGGGCCTTGCGGCGGCGACGCACGTCCTCCTCGATCACGAGGGCGTCGAAACCCACGCTTGCGAGCATGAGGAAGCGCCGCGTGCCCGCACGCCCCACGTCGATGCGCCGCACGGCGCCGGCGTCTATCAGCCGCACGATTTCCTCGGGGGTGCCGTCAAGGCCGAGCTCGCGCGCGGTCACGTTGGCGGTGCCGGCCGAGAGGAACGCGATCGGCGTTCCGAACGGCTCCGGCAGGCCGTTGAGCACCTCGTTGAGCGTCCCGTCGCCCCCGACGGCGACGAGCGCGTCCGTATCGCCTTCGAGCGCCGCCGCGCGCGCCCGCGCATCGCCGGCGGCGGCGGTCAGGAACACCTCCGCGGCATGTCCCCGCGCGCGCAGCAGCCCGGCAAGCGCGTCGATCTTCCGCGCCGCCTTTCCCCCGCCCGCGATCGGGTTGCCGATGACGAGCACCTTCACGGCCGCGCCCCTCCCGTCGCCGCGCCGGGCCGTTCGAACGTCCCGGGAGCCCCGGCGGCCGTCGCCTTGAGAACGCGCGCCATCTCGGCGATGGCAATCAGCCGCGTCTCATCGCCGAGCGCGAAGAGCTTCCACCGCCCGCCTTCGAGCCGCAGGCCCATGACGACCGTCTCGTTCTTCCCGCTCGCGGTGGTCACGGCGAGCGTCACGGTCGCCGTGTCGCCCGATGTCTCGCTGCCGGCAACCGTGCACGCGCGGGGAGGCGGCAGCGGCCCCCACCATTCGCGCGGATCGAGCGCCTCCAGCGCCGCCCGCGCCTCGTCCGTCAGGAGATCGAGGTACCGCGTCCTCCCCGCCTCGCCGGCCGCGAGCGCGGCCGCGAATGCGGCC
>JBFZCA010000490.1:0-11186 GCA_041308205.1 Planctomycetota bacterium
TCACGAAGCCGTCGCCGGCCGTCGCGGCGAGACCGGCCGGCGCGGCGGGAGGCGTCGTGTCGACAGGCGTCGCCGATGCCGGCGCCGACTGCGCGCTCTCGTTGAGGTTCAGGTCGAACGCGGTGACGACGTACCAGTAGGTCGTGCCGTTCTCCAGGCCCGCGTCCGTGTACGCGCTCGTGAGCGCGTTCGTGCTCGCGATCGAGGAGTACGGCCCGCCCTCGGCCGCCGACCGGTAGACCTCGTAGCCCGCGAGGTCGGGATCGGAGACGTTGTCATTCCAGTCAAGGACGACCTGGCCGTCTCCCGCCGTCGCGGCGAGGCCGGACGGCGCCGCCGGCGGCGTCAGATCGGTCGGGGTCGCCGAGGCCTCGCTCGAGCCGGTAGACTCGACGCCGGCCGTGTCCACCGCGGTGACGACGTAGTAGTACGCCGTGCCGTTCGTCACGCTGGCATCGCTGTAGCCGCTCTCGCCGACCGGACCCGCCGACGTCAGGAGGTCGTAAGGCCCTTGCGAGACTTCCGACCGGTACACGTTGTACCCGTCGAGGTCGGGCTCCGTGTTGTCGGCCCAGTCCAGGGCGACCGTGCCGTCGCCGGCCGAGGCGCTCAGGCCCGCCGGGGCCGCGGGCGGCTGCTCCGCCGCCGTCGTGAATGAGCCATCCCCGCTCGACGACGCGTTGCCGGAACCGTCCTTCGACGTGACCGTGAAGTGATATTCCGTGGCGGCCGCGAGATCGGTCAGCGTGATCGCATGCGCGGCGACGAGCGCCGGGTCCGACTCGGCGGCGCCGTAGCTCGCATCGAGGCCGTAGTCGACCTGCGAGTCGGCCGGCTCGTCGGTCGTCCAGACGATGACGACCGAGTGGTCGGTCAGGCTCTGAACGCCGACCTCGGTGATGACCGGCGGCGTCGTGTCGCCGGCGCCCGTCGAGAAGCGCCACACCGGGCCGACCTGCGTGTTGCCGTCGCCATCGACGACCTTGACGTACCACTCATGGCGCGTGAAGACGTCGAGATCCGCCCAGACGAGCGACGCGCTGCCGCCCGCGGCGGACACGCCCGCCGCCTGCCCGATCACCGCGAAGCCGCTCGCGGAATAGCTCAGGGCGAACTGGCTGTTCGGGTCCCTCTCGTACTGGCCGAGCGTCGGCGAGTAGGTCTCGACGAAGAACTGCCCTCGCGCCGGCGAGAAGCCGAGCATCCGGAGCCACCCGTCTCCGCCGTTCGTGCGGCCCTGGTAGTCGGAGAGAATCTGATGGACGGCGCGGCCGCCGATGTAGTCCGTCCGGCACGCCTCCGCCGAGATGTGGCCGCACAGGACCGCAATCACGTTGTCATTGGGGACGACGAGGTCGTTCCAGACGTTCGTGCCCGCGGCGCTCCTCGCGGTGGCGGAATCCAGATAGGAATGGGTCGTGATGACCGCCTTGCGGCTCGGGTGCGCCTTCAGGACCGTGCCGGCCCAGGCCCGCACGGCTGCCGGCGGGTCGTAGGCCAGGTGGAGGAAGAGCCAGTCTTCCCCGCCGGCCGTGATGAGCTGGTAGCTGTTGTCGTTGCCACCGGTCGGGTAGTTGCCGCCGTACCACGATTCGGCGCCGTACCGGGTGTACGGAAACGTCTGGTTGAAGTAGGTCGAGTCGCGCGCGGTCGACATGTCGTGGTTGCCCATGCCCAGGCCGTACGGCACGACTCCGTCGAGCAGGCTCAGGCTGGTATTCGCGTTGGCCCACTGGGCCGTGCTGTCCCACGTGTCGACGATGTCGCCCAGGTGCGTCACGAACGCGATGCCCCGGGCGACCGCGTTGCCGGCGATCCACTGGGTCTGGCTCGTGAAGATGGCGGGGTAGTCCCGGGAATAGAACTGCGTGTCGGGAAGCACCACGAGCTCGAAATCGGCGGGGACCGCATTTCCCCGGCCGAAGAAGATGACATCGACGGTCGCGCTGTCGGGATCGCTCACCGTCACCGTCAGCGCGGGGGAGAGGCCGACGCCGGCGGCATCATCGGCCGGACCGGCGAGCGCGGGCAGGGCGGGAACCGTCGTGGCCGCGTCGGCGGCGAAGCTGAAGTCGGCGGGAGCCGACCCCTGCGCCCCGGCGGCGCTCGTGACGACGACGTTCCAACTGCGGCTCTCTCCGCTCGCGATCGCCTGCGGCGCGAACGAGATCGTCGCTTCCGTGCCCGAGAGCCCGGTCACCTCGTCCACCTGCTGCCAGTCCGAGGCCAGGGTCACCGTGAGGACGGGCGGATTCGCCGATTCGCTCGAATCGATGTTGATGCCGTCCGTGCCGCCGTCGATGAAGACCAGCCCGTAATTGGCGGCGCCGCCGGCCCATTCCTGGACGAACAAGGTGATGTCGAACGTCACCCAGCCCGTCGCCGAGCACGTTGCGGCGACGCCCGTGCTCGCGTGCGAGCTCAGGCCGTCGGCGCCGGCATTGCTCCAAGGCGAGTTCCACGTCACGGTCGCCTCGGACCAGTCCTCGAGCAGCCGGTACATGGTCATGGCATTGCCGATGTTCGTGCAGTTCGCCTTCAAGGTCGCGGATGCGATCGTCGAACCCGCGGGCACCTGGCCGGGGCCGCTCCCGATCAGGCCCGGGAACTTCATGGCGGCATGCGAGTGCGGCGTCAGCCCGTCGATCTTGATCGAGATCGCCGAGCCGTAGCACGTGTTGGCGTTGTCGGCCTGCAACTCGGCATCATCGGTCTGCGCCGAGCCCGAAAATGTCAGAACGGTTTGCGGCGTCCCGACGTACAGCGCGGCGCTCGACAGGCCGGCGTCGTCGTAGGCTCGCACCGTGAATGCCGTCGAGGCGTCGGCCAGCGTGCTGTCGTCGGGCGGCGAGACGAGCTCGACCGACGGCGCCGCGCAGATCCCGACGAAGTCCGTGTTGTCGAGGACGCCCGCAATGCGCTCCGCGCCGGGGCCCCAGGCGTAGACGGGGACGTTCGTGGCGGTGTGGTCGGTGGTCGACCACGTGACCGTGGGATACGCCCCGGCGCCGTTGTTGGCCGTCACCGTGAGGCCGCCCGTCTCGTGGTCGGCGGTGACGATGACGAGCGTGTCGTCGCGTCCCTGCACCCACGCCATGACCGCGGCGAACGCGTTGTCGAACTCGATGGTCTCGCCGATGGCCCTCGCCAGGTCGCGTGCGTGGCAGGCCTGGTCGATCATTCCGCCCTCGATCATGAGGAAGAAGCCGTCGGGATCGTTGTCGAGGACTTGGAGGGCCGTCGCCGCCATCTCCGAAAGGTGCGGGAGCGTGCCCAGGCCGTCGTACTCGTAGGGGAAGAAGGTGCTCCCGAACTGGCCCGAGACGTAGGTCGCCGCCTCGGTGTCGAGCCCCAGGAGGCCCGTGCGATCCGTGACCACCGTGTAGCCCGCCGTCTGTGCGCTCGCAACCGAGAGGCCGTTGCCGCCGCCGCCGAGGAGCACGTTCGGCCTCGTCTGGTTCAGGTAGTCGCCCGCGATCTGGGTCGTGCTGTTCCTGTCCGCTTCGTGCGCCCCGAAAGCGGCCGGCGTCGCGTGGGTCGCGTAGGTCGTCGTGACAAGGCCGGTCATCTTCCCCCGGTCGCGGAAGTACTCGAGGAGCGTCTCGAGCTCGCTCCCGTCGCCGGGGTAGGCCATGCTGATGACGTAGTTGTTGACCTTCACGCCCGTCGCGATGGCCGTGGCCGCCGCGGCCGAGTCCGTCACCGCGTTGTTGGCCGAGTACGTCGTCACCACGCCCTTCCAGGGCAGGCCCTCGAAGTCGAGGGATCCGGCGACGCCGGTCGCGTACATGCCGGCGGCCTTGACCTGCTCGGGCCCCATGCCGTCGCCGATCAAGAGGATGATGTTCTTGGGCGCAGCCGAGACCGTCAGTTCGAGAATGACGACCGCGAGAACAAGGAGCCTCAACACCTGGTGCGCGGGGAAACGCGATCGGTGGAACAGGCGCAGCATACCGTCTCCTTGGCGCCGTGGCGCCGGTCAAACCTGTCCGTCGGGGCGTATCACCTCGCCGCACAGGCGGGTCTACGATATCCACCGGCTGTGACGAACCGGTTGAACACCGATTCATGGGTACGGATTTTAATCTATGCCCGTGAGAAACGCAAGGGGGGTACGGCGCTGCGCGAGGATTCCCGCCCTACTTCTTCTCGGGCACGATGTCCGCGGTGCGCGCCTTCACGTCGGGGAAGGGCGGGAGCGGCGCGCTCGGCGTCGCCTCGTACCAGAAGGTGGCGCAGCTCCAGTCGTCCTGCCGCTCGTAGAGCCCTTCCCGCCAGCCGATCTGCTGGATCGTGATCCGCGCCTCGTTTTTCCAGAGGATCGGATCGGGAAGGTGCCAGCGGTGCATGCACACGAAGTCCTTGTCGTTGAGGCTGCACCCGTTGTAGAGGAACGGCGTCTGCTGGATGCCCCACGCCAATCCGACGTAATCCTCGCTTCCCGTGCCGCAGATCGTCGGGAACTCGCCGTCGCCGTCCATGTAGACCTTGATCTCCCCCTCGCCCCACCAGCCCGGCGAGAGTCCGCGGATTCCGATGATCGATCCAATGAAGCGGCCCGGCGCGCCGCGCCTCGGGAGAAGCTCGAAGTCCTTCGTCAGCGCCGTCGGGTTCTCGCGCCGGAAAAGGACGTGCAGCCGCCCGACGTTCGCCGCGAGCGCGTCACCGGCCGTGTAGTCGATCTGATAGAAGAGCGGCTGCGCCTTCTCGCCCTCGTTGGTCATGGTGATGTACGCGCGCTTCGTGAAGGGCATGGGCAGCCAGATGTTCATGCCGGCCGTCTGTCCGACCGAGTGGACCGCCGACTGGTAGGCGCGCACCTGTCCGTGGGCTATGCCCATGAAGTCCCCGAGCGGGCATTCGACGGACCAGTGCGCCTGGTCATCCCACCGGGCGCGAATGACCATGCTGCGGAGGTTGACGGGCTCTCCGCGCGTCGTCACCCAGATGTGGCGGATGACGCCCGGCCCCGCGATGTCGCACAGGACCGACATCTCGCCGGGCTTGAGGGTCTTTGCGGGCGCTCCCTTGCGGCCGACGCCGAGCTTGCTCGCGGCCGTGCCCCCCTTGCCGGGTTCGCCCGTTGGATTCTCGTAGGAGATCGAACGGCTCGCGACGGGCGCATCGATCCGGTAGGGCTCGTGAATGAACGAGGCGGCCGGTGCATCGACGGAGGATGTCAAAGGACAGGTCCCGCAGCACCCCACGACGGCGAGGAACGAAAGGACACAGGCTCGAAGCATGATCGCGCTCCTTTCAGGCAATGCGGTCGCCGAAGCCGGACAAAGTGAAGACTGCATTCTAACGCCGGCGCTTGTGCGCAGACAAGGCGTGCGCGCCGCGCAATTGACCGCCGCGCGGTTCGCCGATACGATCGCGCCGGTCTTCGCTGTGCGCGATGCTCGCGCGGGAGGCGACCGTGCTGCCTGGTCGGGAGCGGCTCCGCCGCGTCGTGAAACCCATTGCAACCGGCGTGCTTGCATGGCGCACGCGGCTCAACTTCTTCCGGTGCTTCGAGCTCCGCTATCTCCGAAGCCGCATGCCTCGGGACACGAACGGCGCGTTGCTCGATGTCGCCTGCGGCATCGGCATCTTCTCGACGCTCCTCGGGCGCCATCGGGAGGTCTACGGCTGCGACATCAACAAGGATGCGGTTCGATTGGCCCGCGCCCTGCGGATGCCCCGCGCGCATTTTCTGTTCGGGAACGCGCACGGGCTTCCGTTCAAGGACGCGGCGTTCGACGTCGTCGTGAGCATCTGCGCGCTCGAGCACTTCGCGGATGACCGCCGCGCGCTTGCGGAAATGGGCCGGGTCCTGAAGCCGGGGGGGCGGCTCCTCCTCACCGCCGACAGCCTGACGCATCGCGATTTCAGCGACGAGCTCCGGAAGCGCCATGCGCGGGCCCATGCGGTCGTCCGCTTCTACACCGTCGAGGATCTGCGGGAACGTCTCGCCGCCGCGGGTTTCACGGTCGACGATGCGCGTTATCTCGTGACCTCCCGCGGCGCGGCGGCGCTCGCCGGGGCGGCATTCCGCCTCCTGCGATGGCCCGTGCTCTCCCAGTGCTTCGCCTGCGCGGCGGCGCCCATCGCATGCGTATGCGAGCTCGCCGCGGGAAACCAGCGCGCAGGCGTCATTGCCTGCGCCGCGGCGATCAAGCCCGCGCAGGGCGCGCGGTCATGAGCCTCGCTCCTTGGCGAGCAGATCCTTGCGAGGCCGTATGAGCAGCACGAGCACGATGGAGAGGATCGCGGTGCCGGCGAACAGGCCGAAGATCACGTCGATCGGAACGTGGCGGTCGCGCATCGCGCCGAAGCCCCAGTCGGCGAGCCCGCCGCAGCTTATGCTCACCATGTTCATGATGCCGTAGGCGGTGGCGCGCAATTCCGGCCGCACGATCTGGCACAGGATGGGCATGTTGTTGCAGTCGAAGAAGCCCCAGCCGAGGCCGAACAGGAGGAGGAACGCCACGGCCGCCGTGAGCGAGCCGGCGCTGCCCACCCCGAAGATCGCGGGAACGATGAGGCTCATGCCGATGGCGCTGACGAAGATGCGCCCGCGATCGTGCCGCCGCATCCAGCGGTCCGCAAGCCAGCCGCCCCCGAGGACGCCGGCCGCGGCCGCCACCTGCCAGTACAGCGTGGCCGCCACGCCGGCCTTGCCCTGGTCGATGGCGAACTGCTGCTTGAGGATGGCCGGCATCCAGTCGCGCACGACCCAGCCCGCGAGCGCCGGCAGCGTGAAGTACAGGACGAGCAGGATGAAGAAGACATTGCTGAGCAACTGCCCCGCGGCGCGCGCGGGGGAGATCTTCGGCCCCGCGGCGGCGATCCCCGCCCCCGGCGCATCGCGCAGGAGCAGGACGAGCGGCACCGCGTATAGCATGCCGAACACGCCGCAGGCATCGAACGCGAAGCGCCAGCCCAGCGCCGGCGCGTCGGCCATGTAACCGCCGAAGCCGCCGGCGATCACGCCGCCGTAGATGGCCATCTGGTGCAGCCCCACGGCGCGCGACCGCGTGGCGCCGGTGTGGTAGTCCGCGATGAGCGCCAGCGCCGCCGGAATGTAGAACGCCTCGCTGATCCCCATGAGCGAACGCGCCATGAGCAACTCGCGGTAGTCTGCGACGTGCCCGGTCCACCACGTCACCGCCGACCACACGAACAGGCTCCCGCAGATGGTGAAGCGCCGGCTGAATCGGTCGGCGACGTAGCCGCCGATGGGGCTCAGAAGGGCGTACACCCATTTGAACTGGCCGAGCATGAATCCCCAGTTTTCCTCCGTGCCGATGCTGGGAATGTCGCCCATCACGGAGTACTTCATCGCCGCGAGCATCTGGCGGTCGAGGTAGTTGAGGAGCGCCACCGGCATGAGCAGGCCGACGACGAGCCAGGCCGTGCGCGCGAGCGTCGAGGAAGCTGATGGCGTTGACACCTACGGCTGCTCCATGTCCTCAGATCTCCTGCCGCACGCGTCCGGGGACCGGCCGCCGCATCGGGCGCCGGCATTCCGGCGCGCGCGCCGCGGCTCCTTCAGTGCGGAAGCAATCGTACCCGCGCGCGGCCGACCGGCAAGGCCGGGCACGTTCCGATAACCGTGCGCCGGGTCGGCGGGAACCCCGGAAGCCGTCTTTCGTTTGACCCCGAGCCCTCGATGTGCGAAGATTGCGGGCGGCGTTTTCGGCCCGGTGCGGCGATCAGAACCGCGTCGGACGCGCAACAGCGCCGCGGTACTCGAGGAACGGGCTTCACGTGCACGACACCAGGCGTGACACCAGGACGCTTCTGAGCGAGCTCATCGGGTTCTTGACCCTCATGGTCGCCCTCTTCCTCTTCGTGGCGACGCTCACGGGCGGGGGCAGCCTTGCCGTGCCGCCCCGGGACGGGAACTTCTGCGGGCCCGTCGGGGAGTGGATCGTAGTGTTCATGCGCGGATTGCTCGGCCTGACGGGCACGCTGGGCGCCGTGCTGCTGCTCGGTTCCTGCGGCGTCGTGCTCTTCGGGAAGAAGAGCGTCCGCATGCCCGCGGTGCGCGTCACGGGCGCGATTCTCTTCTGCGTGGCCCTGGCCGTCCTGGAGCATCTTCTGCGCGGCCGCGGCGGCTCGTATGAGGGGCCGTTCATCGCGGGGGGGGCGTTCGGCCGCTGGCTCGGGGCCTACGCGGACGCGAACCTGGGCTTCACGGGGGCGTTTCTGGCGACCGCCGCCGCCTTCGTCGCCGCGGTCGTCCTCATCACCGATGTGTTCTTCGCGCCGTCCGAGAGCTACTTCCTCAGGACGGCGGGCGCCGCCGGCCGCAGCTTCCGCTCGTGCGCGCGCGGAGGCATTGCCTTCCTGCGCGGCCTCGCCCGCCTGAAGAACGTGCGCGCCGCGCTTGCGGCCGTCGCGGCGAAGGTCGCCGCGCTCATTCCGCGCAAGGCCGCGCCCTCGCCGCCCGCGCGCACGCCGCTCAAGGTCATCACCGGCCGGGAGAAGGATGCCAAGAGAGGCGCGGAGGTGCCCGACCTGCCCGCGATCGGCGACGATGGGGACGCCGAGGACATCGAAACCGTCGAGGACGAGGACGACGCGAAGGCGCCGGCCGGCGAGAGGACGCCCTTCACGATTCACCTGGGCGCGGATGCGGAGGCGCGCTCGTCGCCCAAGAAGGGCGCCGGGAACCAGAAGCGCGGCGGCTACACGCTCCCGAGCATCGAGCTTCTCGAGCCGCCGCCGCCGCCGTCCGCAGCCCAGAATCCCGAGCAGCTCAAGCAGATCGCGCAGAAGATCGAGGAGACGCTCCAGAGCTTCAAGATCGACGGCCAGGTGGTCGAGGTCCAGTGCGGCCCCGTGATCACGCAGTACGAGATCCTGCTCGCCCCCGGCATCAAGGTCCACCGCATCTCCAACCTCGCGAACGAGCTCGCCATGTCGCTCAAGGCGCGCCGGATTCGCATCGTCGCGCCCGTGCCCGGCAAGAACACGGTCGGCATCGAGGTCCCCAACCCGCAGCGCGCGATCGTGGGCCTCAGGGAGCTGCTCCAGTCCGACGCCTACCGCGCGAACCGCCACGAGATACCGCTCCTCCTCGGCAAGGACGGCGCGGGCCATCCGGTGATCAGCGACCTGACGATGATGCCGCACGTCCTCATCGCCGGCGCGACGGGCTCGGGCAAGTCCGTGTGCCTCAACGCATCCATCATCACGTGCCTCATGACGCGCTCGCCCGAGGAGCTCAAGATGATCCTCGTCGACCCGAAGATGGTCGAGCTCTCGGACTTCGCCGACATTCCGCACCTTCTCTGTCCGGTCGTGACCGACATGAAGAAGGCGCCCGCGGCGCTCGCGTGGCTCACCGGCAAGATGGAGGAGCGCTACGAGATCCTCTCCCAGGCGACCGTGCGCAACATCGTCGCCTTCAACAAGCTCGGCAAGAAGGAGATCCTGAGCCGCATCGAGGACAAGCTCACCGACATCGAGATCGAGAAGTTCCCCTTCTTCCTGCCGTACATCGTCCTGATCGTGGATGAGCTCGCCGATCTCATGATGACCGGCGGGAAGGATGCCGAGGCCTTCATCATCCGCCTGGCGCAGAAGTCGCGCGCGGTCGGCATCCACGTGATCCTCGCCACGCAGCGGCCCTCGGTCGACGTCATCACGGGGCTCATCAAGAGCAACATGCCGTGCCGCATCTCGTTCCAGGTGTCGTCCAAGGTCGACTCGCGCACGATTCTCGACCGCAACGGCGCCGAGGCGCTGCTCGGCCGCGGCGACATGCTCTTCCTGCCGCCCGGCGCCTCGGACCTGCGCCGCGTCCAGAGCTGCTTCGTCTCCGACAAGGAGATCCGCGCGGTCGTCGACTTCGTCAAGTCGCAGGCCCAGGCCGAGTTCGACCAGGAGCTGCAGAACGAGCCCGGCGGCACGAGCGACGAGCCGCCGAGCGAACGCGACAACCTCTACGACGAGGCCGTGCGCATCGTGCTCGAGACGCAGCGCGGCTCGGCGACGCTGCTGCAGCGGCGGCTCGAGGTCGGCTACACGCGCGCCTCGCGCCTCATCGACATGATGGCCGAGGAGGGCATCCTCGGGCCGTTCAAGGGCAGCAAGGCCCGCGAGGTGTACTACACGCTCGAGGAGTGGGATTCCAAGAAAGCGAAGGCCGAGGGATAGCCGCCCGAGCCCGGCCCGAACGCGTGGAGGTTTGACCGCCCTTGCGACCGCTCGCCATCGCCACCGTGAGTCTCGGCTGCGCCAAGAACCTCATCGACACGGAGGTCTTCCTCGCGCGCCTCGCGGGCGCGGGCGCCGTGCTGACGGACGATCCCCGCGCGGCCGACGTCGTCCTCGTCAACACGTGCGGCTTCATCGACGATGCCGTGGAGGAATCCCTGGCGGCGCTCGCGCGGTTCGTCGCGCTCGGCGCGCGCGGGCGGCCGAAGCCGGTCATCGCCGTCGGCTGCCTGCCGCAGCGCCTGGGGGCGGCAATCTTCGAACGCGTCCCCGGGCTCGCGGGCGCGGTCGGCATCGATGACGAGCGCGCGCTTCCCGAGCTCGTCATGCGCGTCGTTCGCGGCGGGAAGGTCGCGTGCGATGCGCGGCCGTCCGATGGGCCCGCGGCGGCCGACACGCCGCGCCTGCGCCTGACGCCCCCGCACTGGGCCTACCTCCAGGTGAGCGAGGGCTGCAACGCGGGCTGCACCTTCTGCGCGATACCGAGGATCCGCGGCGCGCTCAGGTCGAAGCCGCTGCCGGCGGTCGTCAAGGAGGCGCGCGAGCTGTCCGCCTCGGGCGCGCGCGAGCTGGTCCTCATCGCCCAGGATCTGACGGCCTACGGCAACGACCTCTACGGCCGCCTCGCGCTGCCCGAGCTTCTCGCGGCCCTGGAGCGGATCCCCGGCGTGGCCTGGATCCGGCTCCTCTATCTCCACCCGCGCCGGATCACCGGCGAGCTCATCGACCGCATCGCCGCGAGCGACAAGATCCTCCCCTGCCTCGACCTGCCCTTCCAGCATTCCGAGCCGCGCGTCCTGCAGCGCATGGGTCGCGGCGCCCCCGCCGAGGGAGGCGCAGGAGGGCTCATCGCGCACCTGCGGGCCCGCATTCCGCCGCTCGTCGTTCGCGGCACGTTTCTGGCCGGCTTCCCCGGCGAGACCGCCCGCGACTTCGCGGCGATGGCGCGCTTCGTCGCAGCGGCCGGCTTCCCGCGC
>JBFZCA010000491.1:0-23629 GCA_041308205.1 Planctomycetota bacterium
GGCGCGCGCCTACGGGCTTCTCGACGGCGACAACGTGAAGGAGCTCCGGGGAGCGCCGTTTGACGGCGTTCGGGAAACGGGAAAGACGTTCGCGCTCGGGGACGTGACGCTGCTCGTGCCGTGCGAGCCCTCCAAGGTGCTCGCGCTTGCCGGCAACTACAAGAGCCACCTCGGCGACACGCCGGAGCACAAGAACCCCGAGGCGTTCATCAAGGCGCCCTCCGCGCTGCTCGCGCACGAGGGCGCGATCGTCATCCCGAAGGGCGCCGAGGACGTGCACTTCGAGGGCGAGCTCGTCATCGTGATCGGCGCGAAGGCCAAGGATGTGACGGCCGCCGAGGCCGCGAAGCACATCTTCGGCTACACCTGCGGGAACGATGTGAGCGCGCGCATCTGGCAGAAGAACGATGTCCAGTGGTGGCGCGCCAAGGCCTGCGACACCTTCGCGCCGCTCGGACCGTGGATCGCGTGCGGGATCGATCCCGCGGCGCTGCGGCTCACGACGCGGGTCAACGGCCGGGTGGCGCAGGAGAGTCCGACGAACCTGCTCGTCCACGACGCGGCCGCGATCGTGAGCTTCCTGAGCGCCCACATGACGCTCCTGCCCGGCGACATCATCTACACGGGCACGCCGGGAACGACGAGCGCGCTTGCGTCCGGCGACGTCGTCGAGGTCGAGATCGACGGGATCGGGGTGCTGCGCAACCGGGTCGCGTAGGGTCACGTGCGGGAACAGGCGACCTGCTGCGGCGTGGCAGCCGCGTCCGCGCAGGGCTCTTGGTGCGCCGGCGTGCATCCGGGCCGGGGGCGTTCAACTTCGGAACGGGTTCACGACATTCACTCCTCCGTAATCCTGCCCTTCGTTGAGATCCTCGGAGTAGAGCGTGGCGCATTCCGCGAGCCTCGCGGCGGCGACGATCAGCGCGTCGAAGTAGGGCAGCCGGAAGCGATCGACCAGCTCGAGGGCGAGATCCACGTGCGGCAGCGTGATCGAGCGCACGTCGTGGCGCTTCCAGAGCTGCACCCATGCGAGCGCCTCTCCGTGTGCGAGCGGCACGCGCCGGCGCGGGCTTGTCACCGCGCGATAGAACTCCCCGAGCACCTGCACGGAAAGGCAGACGCCGGCGCGTTTCGCGAGCGCAAGGGCCGTCGCGGACTTCGCCGGGTCCGGCCCCGCGCTCTCGATCGCATAGACGAGAACGTTCGTATCGAGAAAGACCCTATCTGACACTCATCTCCTCGCGCGAGGGATGCGTCCCGATCTGGAAACGAGCGGTGCGCTCGAGAAGAGCCTCCATCAGCCGGTCGCGTTCCTCGATCTCCGCCCGCAGCTCGGGGCTGCCGGCGCACGTGTCGCGGCCCTCGGCAATCCTCTTGTTGAGCGCTTCTTCAAGGAACCGCGTCAGGGTCATTCCTCGTCGAGCGGCCTCGGCTTTGGCTTCTCGGTATGTCGCGTCGTCGATTCTGAGTGTCTTCTGCATGCTTTCATACTACAACAAGCTGGCGTTTCTGTCAAATGAAAGATTTGGACGAAATGACACCCAACCTGACCTGATCCGGGAATACGGCCTTGTTCACCGCACCAGGTCGCGCTCGATCTGCTCGAGCGACTTGCCCTTGGTCTCGGGGACGCGAAGGAGGATGAAGACGAAGCCCGCCAGGCAGATGGCGGCGTAGAGCCAGAACGTGCGGGCGGGGCCGAGCCGCTCGTTCAAGAGCGGGAACGTGTAGGTGAGGATGAAGCACGCGATCCAGAGCGCCGAGACGGCCACCGAGACCGCCGCGCCGCGAATGCGGTTCGGGTAGATCTCGGCGATGAGCACCCACGTGACCGGCGCGAGCGAGAAGGCGTAGCAGGCGAGCGTCGCCATCACGGGAACGACGACGACGAGGCCTTTGAGCTGCAGGAAATAGCACAGGCCGATCAGCGCATGGAACAGGCCGATGCCCGCGCAGCCGACGAGCATGAGCGCGCGCCGGCCGAAACGGTCGACGGTGAGAATGGCGAAGATCGTGAAGGCCACGTTGACCACGCCCGTGATGACGATGTTGAACATGATGGCGCTGACGCCGTAGCCGGCTTCCCGGAAGATGTCCTCGGCGTAGTTGAAGATCACGTTGATGCCGCTCCATTGCTGGAGCACCGCGAGGATGACGCCGATCATGAGGATCCTCGTCATGCGGGGATCGAGCAGCTCGGCGTAACGGACGCGCTGGACCTCGTTCGACGCAATCGTCCGCTGAATGTCGGCGACTTCCGCGTCCGCGTAGGCGGCGCCGCCGATGCGGGCGAGGACCCGCCGGGCGTAGTCGATCATGCCGTTCTTGACCAGCCAGCGCGGGCTCTCGGGGATGCACAGCGATCCGATGAAGAAGAGGAGCGAGGGCGCCGTGACCGCGATGAACATCCAGCGCCAGCCGTACTGCCCGTTCCACGAGGCGCGGATGAAGTCGGGCAGCGCCTCCTTCGCGATGTCCGCGGGAACCGGCTGCGCGATGAGCCAGTTCACCGTCTGCGCGGCGACAATGCCGATGACGATCGTGAACTGGTTGATCGCGACGAGGCGCCCGCGCATGTGGGCGGGGGCGACCTCGGCGATGTACATGGGCGAGAGATTCGAGGCCATGCCGATGGCGATGCCGCCGAGAATGCGCCAGACGACGAACCAGTCGAACGTCGATGCCCGGCCGGTCAGGATCGACGACACGGCGAATATGAAGGCCGAGAGGAGCAGCAGGCGTTTCCGTCCGAACCTGTCGCTCAGAACGCCCGAGGCGATCGACCCGAGGAGGCAGCCCACGAGCGCGCAGCTGTTCGCCCATCCCTGGAGCGCCTTGCTGTGCTCGAGGCCGAAGAAGGGCTGGAAGAACGGCTTGGCGCCGCCGATCACGACCCAGTCGTAGCCGAAGAGAAGGCCTCCCATGGCGGCCACGAGGCTGATGAGCCAGACGTAGACGAGGTTGTAGCTCCCGCGCGCGCCGCCGCCGGTGTACGTGCCGCCGTTCTCCATCGTGTGTCGCTCCGCGTCCCGGTGAAGACCGCGATTCTACCTCTTTTCGACGGCGATTTCCGCAACGGCGATGTCGGCCCCGCCCGCCGAGAGGCGGAAGTCTCCGCCGTTGGCGCGATCGGCGAAACGCGCATCCGCAAGCTCGAAGCGCACCGTGTGCCACGCGCCCGCGGCCAGGGGACCGAGCGCCGGGCCGGGCTTGAACGCCCCCTCGTAGATCGAGCCCTTGGAATCGGCGCTGTCGTACTCGACCTGGATGGGCGTCGCGCGGTCGACGCGGAGCGTCATCGTGACGGCGAAGCGTTCTCCCGATGCCTCGTACACGAAGCTGTCGTCCAGGTCGCAGTAGAAGTACCTGGCGGGGCCGTGCTGATTCGGGGCCGTCCTGAGGCACGCGACGCCGTCGATCGCGGCCTTCTCGACGATGCCGTCGCCGAGCGAGGGGATGCGAATGCCCCCGCCCGCGCCGCTTTTCCAGGAGACCTTCCGTGCGTTCTGCCACGTGCCGCGGATGGCGAGGCGCTCGCCGCGACGGAAGAGATCGGCGTACTTGGCCGTGAGCTCGATGTACGTCGTCCCGTACTCGGTCGAGGGGCCGACGTCGGTGCCCTCGTGGTACTCGTTCCAGGTCTCGACGTGGACGATGGCGGGCCGCCGGGCGGGCGCGAGCGCCAAGAGGCGCTCCCACTGGCGGCGATAGAACTCGCCGTTCTCGCGCGGCACGATGAGCGGTTGCCTTCCGGGGACGGCCGAATGGTCGTAGCCCGGGCCGAGGCTTGCGACCTGGTGGGGCTTGAGCCCGAGCGCGCCGCCCCACGCGTAGGAGGCATCGGCGGGGTAAGGCCACGACACCTCCTTGACGAGGTAGATATCGGTCGCGAACTCGGCGCGGAAGGCCTCGCGCGTCCGCGCGAAGAGCTGGGGATTGTCGCCCTTGTGAAAGCCGCCGCTGTAGAGGAACACGACGGGACGGCCGTCGCGGAGCAGCCAGAACTGCCGCGGCACGAGCGCGAAGAACTCGAGGATCGTGCGGATGAAGAACCGCTCGCCCTCGGGCGTCGAGATGTCAATTCGCGTGCCGAGGGCGTTCCATGCGAGCGTCGACGTGTCGTAGAACATGCCGCCGGGCACCGGGCCCTTCCCTTCCTTCGCCAGGCGTTCCTCCGCCGCGGCGAGCGATGCGAGGCCGACCTTGGACCAGCTCGTGCCATCGCCCGGAAAGCCCCAGTAGACCGGCAGGATCGCATCGATGCCGGCGTTCTTGACGAGAAGGAGCTGCTCGTACCACCAGTGGGCGCTCGCGTACGAGACCTTCGCGGGGTCCGGCGGGTGGTCGGTGAGGGCATCGCTGCCGTCGCCGTCCACGAAGTGCTCCTTCGTGTCGTGCCGGTACCAGTAGAAGAACGAGGTCACGACGAGGGGCGGCTCCTTGACGGCCGCGCCCGCCTCCGCGCCGCGCGCGGGCATTCCCGCGCAGGCGCACACAACGAGCGAAAGAACGGTCAGGCGCATGCTGTTCTCCTTGCGTTCCGCCGGCCGCGGCGGGCAGTCTCGCCGTCACGGACGGCCGTCGTCCACCGTCTCCGGGCCGGCGCCGCGGACGGGGGGCCCCGACGAGTCGTCTCGCGCCGCCGTGCCGGCGCAGGGCTGCAGCGTGAGCGTGCAGGCGGAAACCCAGGTTCCTGCGAATTCAATGCGAATACACCGGGACGGTTCGATCTTCGTTATCGTCTTCGACAGCCAGCTCCCGGGGCCGGCGCCGGCATTCCGGTCGCCGGCCACGAGCGTGATGCAACGCGGCGTGGGTTTCACATCGAACGACAGCGAGTGGCCTCGGGATGACGCGACCGTTATCCGGTCGTCCGCCGTGATCTCGACGTGCTTATCCTCGGGGACATGGAAGAGCAGCGTGAAGCTCGCGCGGCGGTCCGCGCCCGTCGCCGCCGGCGTGACTGCATCGCGAAGGACGATGGACCCGGGCCGCATGTATTCCACGCGCCGCTGGACTCGATACCCTCGGTACATGAGCGAGCGGCCGGTCACGAAACTCCTTCCGTTCTCGGTGCCGTGTTCGATGATCCCGCTGCCGGGGGCCGGGAGCTCCGACACGCGGCGAATTGCGCGAGCGCCTTCGACGACCACGGTGGTATGCGCTTCCGGGGATCTCATGTAGCGCCGGAGCGGGTGGCTCTCCTCGTAGTCGTACAGGCCGGAGTCAATGAGCCAATCCTCGCCGTATGCCCACAGCACGATGCTCAGGTCATCGTCGTGTCGGTGGTAATCGGCCAGAAAAGAACACTTGAAGAAGAGGTACACCGTCTCGCCGAAGCGGCCGGCGTCGTGCCATCGGTCCCGAAACACCGCGTAGCCCGAGCGCGGAAAAACCGCATCGGCCGCCATGGGCCTTGCGCCGGTCGCGCCGCCGGTGGCCGAGTACAGGAAGTGCTGATAGGCCGGCGTCGTCGTCGTGCTGCGCCTCGCGGAGAAGTCACGGGATTCCGTATCGCCGACCAGCGGCAGTCTGCCATCCGGTTGCAGCACGTGCGCGGCGTAGAGCCATGCGCCGTCGATGAGCGCCTCCACCGCGGGGTCGGAGGCGCGTCCCGACATCAGCAGATACTCCTCCAACGCCCCCAGCAACCAGATGTGATAGCTGGGGCTGTTCTCGACATGCACGCCCTCGGGCGTGAACATGAAGGCGACTTCCTCTCGTATGCGCTCCCGGCTCAGCTGCAACCAGGAGCGGGCGCCGGCCAGCTCGGGAAACTCGCAGGCCGCCCAGAACAGGATCGACGCCTGGTGGAAACCGTGGTTGGTGTGGCGGAGGAAGAACGCATCATCGGCGAGCACGTGACAATGGGAATCGATCATCTGCAAGAGGAGCGCCGTGAATGCCGGGTCCGCGACTGCCGCCGCGCGCAGATGATCGAACAGGCACAACAGGGTCCGAAGGCGGTAGGCCGTCGAGTGATCGTTCCAGGACATGGGGGACGGGAACACGGGCGCGTAGTTGGCGGCCGCCCATGATCGGACGATGTCCTTGGCCGCGTCCAGGGCGTCCGGGTTCTTATCCTGCGCCGACGCGGCCAGCAGGTGATGCACGGCGATCAGTTGATGGTGGTGCCACTGCCAGCTCCGGTTGGAAAACGGATTCTCGTTCCACTGCAACGAGGAGATGGACATCGGCACGGGGGGGTAGCCGCCGTACTGCACCTTCCCATCGCGGAGAAGCTGCGTTCCCAGCCGCGCGTTGTCGGCCACGTGCACATTCCTTCCGGCCCAGCCGCCGGTAGAGGGACACGCCGGCCGGGTCTGATAGTGGCGGGCAACGGCCGCGAGGTCGTCAGGCAGCCGCAGGGTCCGGCCGCCGATCGCGAACGCCGGAGAGGACGAGGACACCGGGGTGCGGGCGATCGCCTTCCAGCCGCGCGCCGGATCCGGCGTGCCGGCCGCGCGCGCATCGGCGGGAGCGCCCGTGCCCGGCGGGGCATCGGATTTCGTGCAGGACAGCGGGCCCGGAAGGCCGACCAGCGCCAGCACGGCGAGAATCGTTGCGGGCGTGCCGCGGCGTCCGGCCATCGAGAGCGACGCGGAGCGCCGAGGTGCGTCCGAACCCCGTCGAGAAGGGGCGCCCGGCGGCACGGCGTATGCAGCGGCGCGTACCATGGTCATCGCGTATTCTGCTCGCCGGTTCGATACACGGGATCCGGTATGGGAGCCTTCGGCTTCTTGCGATCGAACTCGAGGACCACCTCGAAGAAGTCCAGCTCGAGGTCGAAGCGCGGGTACAACCCCATGACGTGTTCGAATCGGTCGTAGAAGGCCTGGTCGATGGCGCGCGTCTCCAGGCGCTCGTGCGTGATGTAGAACCCGAGCTTCCGGAAATAGCACAGGTACTGGGCGTACGTCAGCTTGTTCACCCAGTATGCCCCGCCGATCCGGTCGACGTCGAGCCATGAGGCCAGCACATCATGGCTGAAGAGAAGATGGGGCCAGGGGAAGAACAGCGTGCGGTACAGGTGGCTCGCGATCGCGGAACGATACAGATTCGCGTACAGGTACTTCTTCCCGGCCGGACACAGGAGACGCCGGCACTGCGCGAGCGCGGCACACGGATGGCGGACATGTTCCCACACGGCCCGCGAGATGATCCGGTCGAATCCGTTCTCCGGCAGCGGGCAGTCTCCCGCCGTCAAGTCGTGCCTCAATAGCGTCAGATTCGGATGGCGCAGGGTCCTCCAGCTCTCAAGATCGCGCACGTCGATGCCCGTGACGTGTGCACCGTAGTTGCCGGCGAGCTCGAACGAGAGATCGCCGTCTCCGCATCCTATTTCCAGGATCGTCCTGCCCCGCAGGCCCACGAGACGATCGAGCCGCGCCGCGACGTGCGCGGCCCGCGTTGCGCGATCCTCACGCCCGAGGCCCGCGGGCGCGGGCATGGTGGGTGTGCGTCGATACTCGCTATTCAATGCATCGACGAGCTGCGTGTCCAGCTTCGGCGTTTCTTCCATACCGGCCTCGCCGCGTGTGTACGGTGCGATGGGGAATCGGCTGCGCACGGGCCGCCGGCGCTGCGGTCAGTGAGGCAGTATAGGCGTCGCGGCGAGAGGCAGTCAAGGCCGGCACGCCGTGCCGGGATCATTGATGGCCGAACAGCTCCTCGATGCGGCTCGCGATCAGCGGCGCGTCGAAGTGCTCGCGTGCGTAGGCCTTGGCGTGGGCGACGGCGGCCTCGTGGGTGTCGGAGTCGTTGGAGCTCCTGATCAGATTCACGGCGTCGTCGATGGTCGAGAAAACGAAACGGGGCGGATAGAGCGCGGCGGCGCCGTGCCAGTTGCGGATGATCGGAATGGCGCCGGATGCCATGCCCTCGGCGACGACTTGGTGGGAGCCCTCGTGGTCGCTGGCGGAGAGGATGAACCCGATCTTGGAATACCATTGCGCCATGTCGTCGCCGTGGGCGTCGAATACGACGGCGTTGCGATGCGGCCCGGACTCCAGCGCGCGAAAGAAGCCCGCGTAGTAGCTGCGCTCGCGTTCCTGTGCCCACAACCACGGGTATTCCCACGGCATATGGGTCTTGATCGACAGCGTCCAGCGCGAATCGCGTTCGCGCAGGCGCGCCAGGATATCGAGGGCGAGATCGGGCCGCTTGCGCATGGGGTTCATGCCGACGAGTCCGAGATTGAATTGCGCGCCCGGCAGCTTCGGCGCATCGAGCGCGTCGCAATCGACCGCGTTGAAGATGAGCCTGGCGAGCGATGCGTGCGCGGGCTGCTCCCGCACGAACGTCTCGCAGTGCTGCGGGCATATGAAAACCAGCGCATCCACGTTCTGCCACGCAACCTCGTGGCGGTACCCGAGCTTCATCTCCTGGTGGTGGAGGCGCACGATCAGCCGCTGCCCGGGGCGTTTGTGCGCCGCATGCCAGCGTGCGTTGCCGAGGCACCATTCGCTGAACACGATGTCCGCCCAGGCGAGGAGCTCGCGGCTCTGCCGGTCGTCGTGGCCTTCGTGGCCTCGCCACAGCTCGGTCTTGACCGAGTACTCGGGGCGCCGCGAGAAGTGCCGCACGAGCGGGACGAGAAACCGCAGATCGTGGCCGGCAAAGAGGAGCTTTCTCGTGCCGCCGGCAGGACGGCGTTGCGAGGGAGTCGACGGGGGCCCGACATCGCTCAGGACGGCGCGTCTCAGGGTCGCCGCGACGGCGTCGTACGTGAACGCCGACGCCGTCTTCGCCACCCGCAACGACACCTCGTTGTAGCACTCGCGGTCGTGGTGCAGCCGCCGGATGGCGCCGGCGCACTCGTCGTGCGAGCTCACGTACAGCGGGTAGTCGGCGCCGAAGAGCTGCTCCTGGACTCTCGCGCGGCTCATGATGATCGGCAGGCCGTGCGCCGCGTACTCCAGCGTCTTGGTCGAGAGCTCCAGGCTGTCGTCGAACATGGGATGCCGCCATGCGACGGCGATGTGGCACTCGGCGATGATCTTCCAGGTTTCCGCCCGGGTCCTGCGCCCGTGCCAGACGACGCCCGGCTCGTGCGCGAGCCGATGCGCGAGACGGCGCTCGTACTCGGGTTCGTCGTCGCGGCGCACGAACTTGTCGCCCGCGATGTGCAGCTCGAGCTGCGGCACATCGCGCCGGGCCTCCTGAAAGGCATCGATCAGCTCGTCGATGTAGTACTCGCGGGAGAACTTCCCTGCATAGCACACGCGCACCGCGTGGTGCCCCGCAGGCAACGGCGGGCGTCCCGGGCATTCCGGAATCATGGGCGGGAGCACGAGCAGGCGCGCCGCGGATGGGACCGCCAGCCTCCTGGTGATGTTCTCGAGCGCCTGCGGCGTCTGGCACACGATGCGCCGGTACGTGCGCGCGAATTCCTCGAGGTCGGCGGTCGAGAGGCTGCGCGCATCGGCGACGTAGAGCCAAACCTTGGCGCCGGCCGCAGCGCGCATCGTCCGGCTCAGGACCCGCGCCAGGGCATGGTCACGGGCATTGGCGCGAATGAGAATCAGATCGAAGGCGCCGCGGCCGTCGGCGAGCTCGATGAGGCGCGCGGCCGACTCCGGCCCGAGCGACGCGCGCCCGCGCGGCTCCTGCACGGCGCGGGCCCATGCCCCGTCCGTACGCGCCTCGACCCACGGGTCAATGCACTGGATGCGCCGGTTGGAGAGCAGCGCCGCGATGACGGTGGCATCCCTCACCGGCGTCTTGAGCAGCACCGAGACCTCGACGGTTGCATCGCGCGCCAGCACTTCCGCCAGGGAGGCCAGCCAGACCGACGAGCCATCGATCAGGTTCAGGTCGATGTCGCCGTACAGCAGGATGCGTGTCATGGGACGTTGCGGAGGGGCGCGGCCCTCCTATCCTCTCACGCGAAGGGTCCAGGGCGCGCCGCCGGCGTGCGCCGCCTGCGCCGGCGCCTCACAACAGTTGTAGCGGTAGGTCGAGTAGATCGCATCGTCGGGCGTGGTGAAGGTGTGGTGCGTCAGCAGGGTGTGCAATGCCTCGGGAGACAGCGACGGTCTCACGATCGCGATGGTGCCGCTCGGGGCCGCGCGCACCATGCGGTGCTCGCATTCGGCGCCCGTGGGGACGATGCGGCCATCGGCATCCGCCACGAATCGGCACGCCTTGCCCTGCATGCTGACCGCGGGCAACCGGAAGAACATCACGCAGTCGGCCAGATAGTCCTCGGCGTAACGGAAACCGGCGCGCAGATTGCAGACGATGGCGCCCTGCGCCCCGTCGAAGAAACCGCGGTACGACTGCTGCGCGGCCGGCGTGCGGGGCCAGTGATGCACGGGCGCGCCGCCGAGCTTCCGGCGCAGCGCGTCGATCTCGGCGGCCGCCGGGAGAGCGTCGGAGAACACGTGCACCTCGAATCGGCGGTATGTCTGGGCGCGCAGGCAGTCGGCGACCGGGCCGAGATCCTCGCCCGGCTCCGCGGCCACGGTCACGGAGACGAGCGGGTCCTCGCGTTCGGGCATCGAGATGCCCGCCGCCCGGCACAGCGCGGCGAAGCGCACGGCATACGTGTGCTCGGACAGGACCTTCTTGATGCCGAGCGCCGAGGCCTCGGCCCAGGCGTCATCATCGTGCAGGAGCTTCTCGAGAAACGCTTCCGTTTCCGCTTCGGAATGAGTGACGAACACGCCGTTGGCGCCGAGCAGGTTGGCGATGCCGTCGGAGGGGGTCGTGATGACCGGCGTTCCGCAGGCGAGAAGCTCGAACACGCGGCGCGAGAACATCGTGGGCGAATGCACCACCGAGTTCACGTTGAGGAAAACCCGGTAGCGCTTGTAGGCGGCGACCATATCGTCGTATTCCAGGCGCCCGCGAACGGCCGGCCGGTACTCCTCGGGAAACAGGAAGTCGGCGCGCTCCTTGGGCGGCGCGCCGTGCATCCGGTCGTAGATATCCAGGCCGAAGCGCATGGCGGGGCGCAGCAAGGTGTGCATGTCCTCGCGGCGCTGTTCGTGCCGGGTCGCGTAGTACGCGCCGGCAAAGCAGGGCTGACGCCGGCGTTCCTCCCGCTGGAGAGGGTTGTGCAGGAAAGGCTGGGCGGCAAACGGCAGGGCGTACACCGCGCCGTGGCCGAGCGCCTCCTTGTATCTGGGAATGCACAGGGCATCGGTCGTGAATACCGCGTCGAACACGCCCGCCTTCCGGATGAAACGGTCGAAGTGCGCGGGATCCTCCTTGTTCCAGAAGACGGTGGGAACGCCGTTGCGTGTGCAGCACGCCGCGAGATCGAGGACTTCATCCCCCATGTGCTCGCCGTACGACGCGATCCGGTACTGCCACGCGCCATCGTTGCCGTGCCAGGCGGACTCGACGAGCAGCAGTCGGGCGCCGGTCGTCTTGAGCACGTGTGCCCAGTTGTCGGGGCGGAAGGTCACGAGGTCGCACTCGGGCGCGAAGCACGCGCGCGAGAACTCATCGAGAATCGCCGCCACGCGCGGGCGCGATCCCGAGGGCGGCGCGGCGAAGATCGTCTGCCGCGGATCGCAGCCGGTGCCGAGGTGCGGCGCCAGGGGCGCCTTCTCGAACACCTCGCTGCCGGGCGGCGCCGATCCGCGCGGCGCCGGGGGCGCTTCCAGACGGCGCCGCTCGCGCCGTCGCCGGAGACCGACGAAGAACAGCGCGATGAGCCTCCCGGGCAGGCGGAGGAAATCCTTGGGGCTGCTGCAGGCCTTGACCAGCGCGTCGCCGAGCCGATAGCGCACCTCGTCGAGGTGGCGCTGCTGCGCGAGCGTGTAGTACTCGACGACCGAGCGCACTCGCGCCTCCGACCGGTCGTCGAACCGCTCCGCGCCGCGCTGAAGGGAACGGGCCTCGATGGGGCGCCGGCGAAGCTCGTCGGTCTCCTGCGCGCGCCGTGCGCGCGCCGCCCCTCCGCCAAGTGCCTCGGTGGTCTTGAGATAGGCCTGGACGACCTCGTCCGGCGGTCCCTCGAGGCGAATCGTCCCTCGCTCCAGCCACACCGCCCGGTCGCACGTCTCCCGGATCAAGCCCATGCTGTGCGACGCGATCACCACCGTCTTCCGTTCGCGGCGGAATCGTTCCAGGATCGTGCCGGTCTTGGCCCGGAACGCCGCGTCGCCGACGCCGAGCACCTCATCGAGCATCAGCACGTCGGGGTCGATATGCACGGCGATGGCGAACCCGAGCCGTCCCCGCATGCCGGCGGAGTACGTGCGCACCGGCGCGCTGATGAAATCGCCGAGCTCGCTCATCTCGACGATCGCGTCCATCCGCGCATCGATCGTCCTGCGGGCAAGCCCGAGGAGCGAGCCGTTGAGGTACACGTTTTCGCGCCCGCTGAGCGTGGGGTTGAAGCCGACCCCGAAGCTCAGGAGGCATCCCACTCTCCCGCGTACCGCCACCCGGCCCTGATCCGCGCCGAGGATGCCGGCCAGCGTCTTCAAGAGCGTCGTCTTGCCCGATCCGTTCGGGCCGATCACGCCGACCGTCTCCCCGGGCTGCACCGCGAGGTTGATCCCGCGAAGGGCCCAGAACTCCTCCCGCCAGCGACTGCCGGGGTCTCCGCGCGACCGGGACCGCTCGAACAGCCGGATCAGCGTCTCGCGGAGCGTGACCTCGCGGCGGTGGTAGCGGATCAGGAACTTCACCCCGACGTTCTCGGCCGCGATCGCGGGCGCGATCGCCTGTGCATCAGATGTACTTGGCAAATCGACCCTCACCGAAGGTGAACACGGCAAACCCGGCCAGGAGGACGGTCACGGACACTGCGAGCATGTACAGCAGCATCGCCGGATCCGGCGCACGGCCCCAGAGCAGGGCATCCCGATAGCCCTCGAGCACGCACGCCATGGGATTCATCATGTAGATCCCCTGGAAGCGCTCGGGGATCAACGCGTGCTCGCCGCGCGCGTAGTAGAAGGTCGGCGAGGCATACATCCACAGCCGCAGCAGCACGCCGGCCACGTTGGTCGTGTCGGCGAAGAACGCCCCCAGATACGCCGCGAAGAACGCGATCCCCATGGCGAAGACCAGGTTCAGCACGAGCAGCGGCAGGAGCCAGAGCACGTGCGCCGTGAGCGGGAAACCGGTGCACAGCACGATGCCCAGAAGGACGGCCAGCCCCCACAGGAAGTCGTACAGCCGCGACAGGGAGACGGAGACCGGGAACACCGCCTTGGGGAACCTGATCTCGTGGATCAGGCCGCGGTTGGCCCTGATGCACAGGGTCGCCTGGGAGACCGTCGCATCGAAGAAACGCCACGCAAGCACCCCGACCGCGAGGTACACGACGAACGTGCCCTGCCCGCGCTCGGCCTGCTTGAAGAGCAGGCCGAAGACGACGTAGTAGACGGCGACGAAGAGCAGCGGATCGAGCAGGTTCCAGAGGTGGCCCAGGACCTTCTCGCGGTGCCCCGCCTTCAAGTTGCTCGTCACCAGGAAACGTATCGTCTCCCATCGGGAAACAAGCTCGGCAATGCTCCGCATGATGGTCGCCATGGGTGAACGTGCGTGCGCCCGGGGTTTGTGCCGCGACGGACGAACCGACGCCCGGGCATCGTACGGGGTCGGATGCCGTTGCGCAATACCTTCAAGCCGCCCCGCGCGCGCTCACGCCCGCGAGGGGGATGCGCGCGAGCGCAGCACCGCCGTGATCCGCGATGCGGCCTTTCCGTCCCAGAGCGGAGGAATCCGCCCCTGCTTCCACTGCCCGCGCACAATCCGCCGCACGTGCTCGACGAGCACGGCGGGATCGAGCGGCGCCAGCTCGTTCGTTCCCAGGCTGACGGTCGCCGGCCGCTCGGTCGTGTCGCGCAGCGTGATGCACGGCACGCCGATGTACGTGGTCTCTTCCTGGATTCCTCCCGAGTCGGTCAGCACGACCGCGGCGTGCTGCACGAGCTGCAGGAAATCGAGGTATCCCAGCGGCTCGGTCGGGCGGAGATTCGGCATGCGCCGGAGCTCCGGCTCCAGGCCGAACTGCGCCAGAGCGCCGCGCGTTCTCGGGTGGATCGGGAAGACGATGGGAAGCTCCGCCTGGACGGCGGCGAGCGCGGCGAGCGTGCGCTGCAAGGCGTCGCGCCCGTCGACGTTGCTCGGGCGGTGGAGCGTGACGACGCCGTAGCCCTTCGGCCGCACGCCGATCGTATCGAGGATGGGGGATCGGGCGGCTTTTTCTCGATGGGCCGCAAGCGAATCGATCATCACGTTCCCCACCAGGTGGATCTTCTCTGGGGAGATGCCCTCGTGCAGGAGGTTCGCGACGCCGCTTTCCTCGGACACGAACAGCACGTCCGAGACCGCATCGGTGACGATGCGGTTGATCTCCTCGGGCATGCGCCGGTCGAAGCTCCGCAATCCGGCCTCGACGTGGGCGACGGGTATGAGCAGCTTGCTCGCGACGAGGGCGCACGCAAGCGTCGAATTGACATCCCCCACGACGAGCACCATGTCGGGCGCATGCTCGAGGAAGACGGGCTCGACCGCCTGCATGACGGCCGCGGTCTGGCGGGCATGCGTGTCGGAGCCCACGCCCAGGAAGATGTCCGGGGGAGGCAGCTCCAGCTCCCTGAAGAACACCGCCGAGAGCATGTCGTCGTAATGCTGTCCCGTGTGCACCAGCATGGGCTCGAAGCACGGGTCGGCGGCCATGGCCCGGTGAATGGGCGCGACCTTCATGAAGTTCGGACGCGCGCCGACGATGGCGATGATTCGCATGTGTCTCCTATCCCTCGGTGTCCGCCGGCGTTTTACGCGTGCTTGTTGAGGAGCACCGCGAAGGGCGTGAGCGCGAGAATCAAGAAGTCGAACGGGATCGACGGCTTTCCGACGTAGCGAAGATCGTACTCCAGGCGCCTGCGGATCGATGTGTCGCCGGTGAGGCCGTTCACCTGGGCCCAGCCCGTTATGCCCGGCCGCACTCGATGCCGCAGCGCGTACGTCGGCATGTGCGCGGTGAACACCGCGACGAAGCAGGGACGTTCCGGCCGCGGCCCCACGAGGCTCATCTCCCCGCGCAGCACGTTGAAGAGCTGCGGCAGCTCATCGACGCCGATGCGCCGCAGGAACCGGCCCAGACGCGTGCACCGGGGATCGTTCCGCCGCGGCCACACGGGCGCGGCTTCCCGTTCCGCGTTCGCGCGCATGGTCCGGAACTTCAGCATCGTGAACAGCCTGCCGCTCCGGCCCACGCGCGTCTGCCTGATGAGGACGGGCCCGCGACTGGTCAGCCTGATGAGCACGGCCACGATTCCCATCAGCCACCCCGCCAGAACCATGCCCGCGAGCGCGACCGCGATGTCGATCGTTCTCTTGGCCGCGGCATGCAGCGTGCCGGCCGGGAGGATGCGGATTACAGGTGCGGTTTCGGCATCCTGCGCGGGCGCCGGCGCATCCGCGGGCGCGGCGGCGATGCCTCGCTCGCGGCGAAGGCCGGCGGGAAGACCGCCGTTCCGAGGAAGGCGGATACCCGTGGCGCCGACCTGATCGCCCGCCTCGAGACAATGCCCGAGGCCGGGCTCCACGCACGCAAGGAGCTTTTCTTCTTCTCGTTGCACTTCGCCTAGATCGTCTCTCTGCCCAGCAGGTACGCGCGCAACGCGGTCCTGCACGTGTCGCGGCTGAAGCGGACGGCGTTGGCCCGCAGCGCCTCGACGACGAAGGAACGTTCCCGGCTCTCGAAGCGGCGCACGGCGTCGAGGAGACTCCGCGCCGCGGGCTCGCGGAAGAAAACGCCGGTCGCTTCTCCTCCTCCCGCCGCCGCATCGATCACCGTCTCGAGCGCTCCGCCCTTGCCGTAGGCGACCACGGGGCACCCGCATGCCTGAGCTTCAAGGGGTACGATACCAAAATCCTCTTCTCCTGGAAAGATCAAAGCCCGCGCCCGGCAGTAATAATCTTTAAGGACCTGGTCGGGCTGCCACCCCAGAAACTGCACGTTGGGCGGCGCGGTTGCGCGCGCCCGGCGCTCGCATTGCCCGCTCCCGATGACGACCAGCCTGCGGTCGAGCCCCCGGAAGGCCGCCAGGGCAAGGTCGATGCGCTTGTAGGGAGCCAGCGCCCCGACCCAGAGGTAGAAATCCTCCCGGGGAACATCGTGAGGGCGGTAGGAATCCGTATCGACCGGCGGGTAGATCACGGCTGCATCGCGGCCGTAGCAGCGCAGGAGCCGGTCCCGCACGTTTCGGCAGGCGGCAAGCATCTCGCCCACGCGTCCTGCGGCGCGCCGATCCCATCGGCGCAGGCGCCCGCGCAGCAGCCGCCACGCCCCGCGGCGGGGGTCGAGGAGCCGCCGCCGGGGGAAGTACGCATCCGCGGAGTCCCACGCATAGCGCATCGGCGTGAGATAGTAGGCAACGAATCTCGATCTCGGGGAGACGGCGACGCCGTGGGCGACGCAATGGCTGATCGCGATGACCAGGTCGTAGCCGTCGAGCCGCATCCGCCCGGCGACGGCCGGGAACAGCGGCAGGAAATAGCGATAGTACGCGCCGACCAGCGGAAGGCGGTTGAGCCGCGAGGCGATTATGCGGTGCTTCTCGATGGCCGGCGAGACGCTTCCCGGGCGATGGAGCAGCGTGTGGATGTCGGCATCGGGAAAGAGATCGCAGGCGACCTCGAGCACCTTCTCGCCCCCGCGCATGCCCGTCAGCCAGTCGTGGACGATGGCGACGCGCGACGGGGCGCGTGCACCCTCGCGCGCATCGGCGCGCTGATTGCGGCTGGGCATCTCGCGGAAAACAACCATGGGAAACACCGATTATAGTTACGCCGGGAGGCGGCGAACAGGACGGGGGCGTACCGCCGGCGGCGCCGGCAGGGGTGTACTCCCGCGCCCGGCGTGCTTTACTCGGCGGAACGCCTGCACTAAGCTGTACGCGATGATGCCAGGCAACGAAGCTCGCGAGCGCCCCGCGGCAGGATCGCGGCGGCGCGATATCCACCTCGTGTCGCTGGCCGCGGTGCCGTGGCGGTTCGCGCTCGCCGGCCGCACGCGAAAGCTCGCGGAGGCGTGGGCGGTTTCGGGCGTGCCGGCCACGTTCGTGCAGGTGCCGTCGCTGCGCACGGGTCTCGAGCGGTGCATCGCGGGTGCATGCCGGCGCGGGCCGAGCGGTGCGGTGCTGCGGCCGTGGCCCGTGTGCCCGTCGCGCTGGTGGCCGCACATGCGCGCATCGCACCTCCGGAGGCTGATACGGCGTCGCGCGCTGGAATTGCGGCGCCGGCTGGACGCGTGCGTTGCATGGGACGATGCCGTCGCGATCGTGGTCTCGCCCGTGTGGGCGGAGTGGCTGCAGGCGCTTCCTTTCCGCCGCGTGATCTACGATTGCATCGATGATCCGTCGATCCATGTGCGCGGCCCGCACC
Source organism: Planctomycetota bacterium (assembly GCA_041308205.1). Lineage (GTDB taxonomy): Bacteria > Planctomycetota > UBA8108 > UBA8890 > UBA8898 > UBA8898. Next base: position 17,362 of record JBFZCA010000491.1, read on the forward strand.
TCGCCGGCATGTTCGGCGCGTGGGAAGGGGCGTTGATTGCACGCGCCGACGGCGCGGTGGTCACGGCCGAGACCCTGGCGTCCTCGATCCGCGCGCGGCGGCCCGATGTGCCGATCGCCGTGATACGCAACGGAGTCGACCCCGAGTTCTTCTGCACGCGCGCGGCGCGGTCGGCGCGGCCGCCTGACGTGCCTCCGCCTTCGCGGCGCATCGTGGGATTCGTGGGCGCGCTCTATGAATGGATCGATTGGGACCTCATCGATCAGGCGACGCGCGCCCTTCCCGACACGGCGTTCGTCTTCGTCGGGCCCGAGGATGGCCGCGGACAGGCGCGGCGATTCGCCGCGGCGCGGAACGTTGCGTTCCTCGGCCGGCGGCCGTACGACCGTATCCCTGCCTACATGCAGGCCTTCGATGTGTGCTGGGTTCCGTTTCGCCGCGACCCGGTCGGCCTTTCCGCCAATCCCGTCAAGATCTACGAGTACCTGGCGCTGGGCAAACCCGTGGTGAGCACGCCGGTTGCCGATGTCGACTCGTTCGGGGCGTGCATCCGCGTGGGCCGCACTCCCGGCGAGATCGTCGCCCACATCCGCGCCGCGTTGGAGGACGCGCACGCGTCGGCGGAAGCGCGGCGGTCGTTTGCGCGGGCGAACTCGTGGCGCGCGCGCGCGGAGGCCTATGCCGACTTCGCCGCGTCGCTCGGTTGAGGGGCGCCGGGCGCGATCGGTTCTATCGCGGGGATTGCGCGGCCCGGGCAAGGACGTAGGCTTCCAGCGTCTTCTCGGCCGCGGCGTCCCACGTGAACTCCCCGGCGATCCTTGCGGCGAGCGCCGCGGAGGGGCCGCGCGATAACGCCGTCTCGACGGCCTGCCGGATGGACGCAGGAGATTCCGGTTCGCAGTAGACGGCGCCGTCCTCGAAGTACTCCCGCGTGCATCCGCCCGGCGTCGCCACGATGGCGCAACCGCACGACGCCGCCTCGAGGCTCGCCAATCCGGGCGTCTCGTACCAGCTCACGCACGCGTGTACGCGCGCGGCACGGTAGATGCCCGCGAGCGCGGCCGGCTCCATGGGACCCAGAAAACGGACGGCCGAGCCCGCCTCGCGCCGGCAGCGCCGATAGTATGCCGCGTTCCCGGGGCCCGGCGCGCCGGCGATCGCGAGCGGGACGCCTGTGCCGGCGAGCGCCCGGATCAGGGCACGCTGATTCTTGCGCGGCTCGATGCGCCCGACGGATAGAACACCCTCGCGGCCGTCGGGCCAGGGGGCGGCCGGCGGGTTGAAGCGCACCGGATCGACGGCGTTGGGAATGATGACGGCCGGCCGGCGGCAGCCGAACGAGCGCTCGATGAGCTCCTGCTCGGCCCGACTGTTGGGAAGGATGACGGAGACCGCGCGAAGCACGCACGAGGCGGAGGCGCGGAAGCCCGGCGGAGGCCGCCGCCATCCGCGCCGGCAGCACGCCGCCGCCCAGCGCGCGAAAAGCCGCAGGTCGGCGAAACACCGGCGTCCGAGCAGGCGGACGCACGCGCGCTGGATTCCGGCCCGCCCGTTGCGGTCGTACGCTTCCGATGACCAGTAGATCGGGCTCAGGACCGCCGGTTGCTTCTCCGCGCGCAGGCGCCGGCAGCGGGCCTCGTTCTCCCAGAGGCGGTCGAGGTGAAAAAGGTGCACGCAGTCGTACCCCGCGAAGGCGGGCTCGGGCGCGTCGCAGAAATCGACCGTCACCCCGCGCCGCGCCAACGCCCGCGCGGTCTCGATGAGCTGCACCGTATCCCCGCCGGGATCGGCCGCAAGATCCCGGCGGACAAGCCACAGGACTCGCATCCTGTCCGCACCTGCACCCTCGGGCCGGCCGGCACGCCGCCGCCCGCCCTCGTTTCACGCCGCGCGGGCGCCGCATGCACGCGCCCGCCGCGAGCGCCCCCATTCTCGACGACGAGTCCCCGTTTGGAAAGAGCCGCGCCGCGCGCGGGCCTTGACAATTCGGCCCGGGAAGTCTGTAATCGTGCGACCCTGGAAGAGCCGCGCAGGGCGTGTGGAATGAGGAAGCGGCTCTGGACGCGTCATCTTCAGAGGAGGTCTCCGTGAAACGTCTGCTCCTGTCGTTGGTTGCCGGTTGTACGCTTGTCGCCCTCACTGGTTGCACGCAGCGCTTGATCGACTTCACCTTCATTTCGACCAAGAACGTCGATCTCTCGAAGGCAGGCACGTTCCAGCGGGCCAAGCAGCGCGTCGAGGGCGAGGACCTCGTGCACATCATCATCTTCATTCCCACCGGCGTTCCCAACATGAAGGAAGCCGTGGACCGGGCGATCGAGAAGGTCCCGGGCGGCATCGCACTCGTCGACGGGGTGCTCAGCAGTCACGGCTGGTGGTTCATCTACGGCCAGCAGGCGTACATCATCGAGGGCACGCCGCTCGTCGATCCGGCGCTGGCGGCCGCCTCGCCCGCGGGCGGACACATCGTGTGCACGCTCGATGGCGATGGCGAGGTCGCCGAATTCTCCTACGTGACGCAGGAGGAATACGGCCGCGTCAAGGTCGCGTACGGCATCCAGTGACCGCGGCGCGTCGCCGAACCGCGCCGCGGAGGGACCGGAGAGGCTTCTCCGCGGCGCGCTGATTTTTTGTGCCGCATGGAAAGCTCCCGCAAGGACCTCGTCGACCGCGCGATCGGCTTTCGCTCGCCCGAGCGCGTTCCCGTCGTCTTCTGGAATCGCGATCAGGCCGAGGGCGATGCGATGCGGTATCACCTGTCGCTGGGCGTGCCCGGCGACGGCTCCCCGAACGCGTGGAACTGGTCCGAGAACGAATGGGGATACCGGCTGCAGTCGCTCGGCGATGGCACGATGGGCCATCCCGTGGTCCCGTTCTATCCGGCAATGCCCGCGCCCGTTGCGCTCCGCGTGCCCGTGCTGCGCGAGGAGGAACGATTCTCGGCGCTGCCGGCCTTCCTGGAAAGCTGCGGCGACCGCTACCGCCTGGCCAGTTTCGACCTGAGCGGGTTCACCGTCTACACGCTGCTGCGCGGCTTCGAGAACTCGATGCGGGATCTCGTGCTCGACTCGGACGGTTTTGCCGCAGTGATGGACGCGATCATCGCGTTCGAGTGCGATCTCATGAGCCTGGCCGCGCGGCACGGTTTCCACGGCATCCACTTCGCGGACGACTGGGGCACGCAGACGGGCCTGATGATCGCTCCGGGAATGTGGCGGCGGCTCTTCAAGCCCCGCTATGCCCGCCAGTTCGCGCATGCCCGCGCGCTCGGCCTCCACACGTGGTTTCACTGCTGCGGGAACTTCGGCGCGATCGCGGGCGACTTCCACGAGATCGGCGCGGACGTTCTCAACATCTCGCAGCCGAACGTCGTCGACGTGGCGGCGGTGGGGCGCCGCCTGCGCGGCCGGCAGTGCTTCATGCTGCCGATCAGCTACCAGACGGTGTCCATCTCGGGGACGCCGGAGGACATTCGCGCCGAGGCGCAACGGCTCTACGATCTCCTGGGCGCGCCCGAGGGCGGCTTCATCGGCTACGTGGAGGAGTACGGCGTGATGGGGATGCCGCCCGAGAACTACCGGGCCTGCGGCGATGCGTTCCGCGGGCTTCGGCCGCGACGGCAGGCGCGCGGGTAAGACCGCTTCGTCAGAGCTCCATGCGCGCCGGCTGGGCCCGCATGAGACCGGCCATCGTCGCGTGCCGGGGCGCGGTCTGCTCGACCTGACGGGCCCGTGCGGTCGGAGGGGTCTCCGGGTACGATTGGTTGCTTCGTGGCTCGTGTCGGGAGGTCGTGTGAGTCGTTACCGCTGGCTTGTGCTCGGCGTGCTCGCGTTGGGGTACATCCTCGTCTACTTCCACCGGCTGTGCACGGCCGTCGTCGCCAACGACATGATGCGGGACCTGGAGGCGAGCGCGACGCTGGCCGGGTTCCTCGGCGCCGCCTACTTCTATCCCTACGCGCTCATGCAGATCCCCTCGGGCCTTCTTGCCGACTCCTGGGGGCCGCGCAAGACGATTTCCCTGTTTCTTCTGATCGCGGCCGGCGGGAGCGTGCTCCTCGGCGCCGCGCCGAACGCACTGCTTGCCATTGCCGGCCGCACGCTCGTCGGGGTCGGCGTCGCCATGCTCTTCGTGGCCACGTTGAAGGTGCTCACCCGGTGGTTCACGGCGCGGGAGTTTCCGGCGATGGCGAGCGTGCTCATCGTCGTGGGAGGCGTGGGCTCCCTGAGTGCGACGGCGCCGTTTGCATGGCTCAGCGCGTGGACGGGCTGGCGCACGTCGTTCGTGTGGATCGGCATCGCCACGTTCGCGGTCGCGGCGGCCGTGTGGCTGTTCGTGCGCGACAAGCCCGCCGATGTCGGGCTGTGTCCCGTCGTGGACGCCCCGGAGGACGTCGCGCCTCCGGCGGGCGTGCTCGCCGCGATGGGCATGGTCCTGCGGCGGCCTGCGTTCTGGCCCCTGGCCGTATGGTTCTTCTTCGACCTGGCGGTGTTCTTCTCGATCGCGGGGCTCTGGGGCGGGCCGTATCTGGAACATGTGTACGGCATCGACAAGGCGCATGCGGGACGCGTGCTTTCGATGTACGCCGTGGGCATGATCGTGGGAGCGCCGCTCTGGAGCTTCATCCAGACGCGCATCGGCATGCGGCACAAGCCGCTGCTGGTCGTCGCGAGCGCCTGCCTGACGGGGGTCACGGCGGCGTGGGCGTTCGGGACCGACACGCTGCCGCTCGAGGCCCAGTACGGTCTCTGCCTGGGCCTCGGCGTTTTCAGCAACGCGATCGCGGGCATCATCTTCGCGGCGACGAAGGAGCTGTATCCCGTGGCGATCGCCGGCACCGCGCTCGGTCTCGTGAACTTCTTCCCCTTCATGGGCGGCGCCGTGTTCCAGCCGGTGCTCGGCGCCGTGCTCGAGCCGTACGAGGTCGCCAAGGGCGTCTTCTCGGCCGAGGGCTACCACCGCGCCTTCCTCGTGCTCCTGGCCTGCAGCGTGGGGGCGCTGCTCGCGGCGCTCTGCATACGGGAGCGCGGGCGAAGAGCGTGATCAGCCCTTTTTCCCGATCGTCGCCGCCGGGCGGCGGGTCTTGGCGAGCGCGGCGTCGAACGCGCGGCCGCGCTCGGTGAGCGAGGAGACGAGATCGGGACGCTGCGCCGCGAGGTCGTGCTTCTCGCCGATGTCGGCTGCAAGGTCGTAGAGCGCGAGCTCCGTCCGGGCCGGCGCGTACTTGCCGGGCTTCCCGCCGCCCCCTCGCTGCCGCCCCTCCATCGTGTGGTAGGCGTGGGGAAGGTGCAGCTTGAAGCTGCCGCTTCGCACCGCGTGGAGATCGTTGCCCCAGTAGAAGTACAGCGCCTCGTGCGGCGAACGGGCATCGGGCGCCGCCGTCATGAGCGGCAGGATGTCCTTCCCGTCGATGACGTGCGGCGGCAGCGCGGCGCCGGCGAGGCCGGCGATCGTCGGCAGCATGTCGATCGTCATCGCGGGCTCTTGGCAGACCGACTTCGCGGGAATCCTCCCCGGCCAGCGCATGATGCCCGGGACGCGGACGCCGCCTTCCCAGGCCGTGCCCTTGCCTTCCCTGAGCGGCCCCGCCGAGCCGCCGTGATCGCCGTAGCTGAGCCACGGCCCGTTGTCGGAGCAGAAGACAACGAGCGTACGATCGTCGAGCCCGCAGCGCGCGACGGCCGCCAGGATCTCGCCGACCGACCAGTCGATCTCCATGAGGACATCGCCGTAGAGCCCGCGCGCGGATTTCCCCCTGAACTTCTCGGACACGAAGAGGGGGACGTGCGGCATGTTGTGGGCGACGTAGAGGAAGAAGGGGCGGTCGCGGTTCTGCTCGACGAAGGCGACGGCGCGCTCCGTGTACCACGTCGTGAGCTTGGTCTGGTCCGGGTTCTCGGCGATGGTGCGCTCGCCCTCGATAAGGGGCAGCGCGGGATAATTCGGATCCTCCGGGTGGTGCGGCCACATGTCGTTCGAGTAGGGCAGGCCGAAGTAGGCGTCGAACCCGTGGCGCACCGGCAGGAACCGGGGATGGTGGCCGAGGTGCCACTTGCCGAACATGGCGGTCGCATACTTCTGCTGCTTCACCGCTTCGGCGATCGTCATCTCGCGCTCGTGGATGCCGTGCACGGCCTTCGGACCCGGCGCGCCGAGAAGGCCCAGCCTGTTGGGATAGCAGCCGGTCAAGAGCCCCGCGCGCGATGCGCCGCACACGGCCTGCGGCACGTAGAAGTCGGTGAAGCGCATGCCCTCGGCGCACATGCGG
>JBFZCA010000492.1:0-4837 GCA_041308205.1 Planctomycetota bacterium
CGCGGGAGCAACGGGCGCCCGCGGGACGCGGCGCGCGGGCGGGGCCGCGCCGATGAGGACGAGCGCCAGCGCCGCCGCCGCAACCACCCGCAGGCGGTCGCGAAGACCGCGCATCGATTCCGCCTGGCGCATGTCGTTCCTCCCTCGGGGGCGTTCCTTCTCGCGTCCCCGCACTATACACAAGCCCGGGGGCATTGACAACGACCGCCTCTCCCTCGGAACCCGGCCGCCGAAATTCCGCGGCGCTCGCGCGACTGTCTCTCATGACCGCGCCGGATGGCGCCCCGCACACACAAGGCGCAACGCGCAGGAGGTCGTGCATGCGAAAGCTCGCCGTGTGTATCGGCATCAACGATTACCCCGGCACCGACAGCGATCTTGCAGGCTGCGTCAACGACGCGAACGACTGGGAAGCGGCGCTCTCGGCGCGGGGGTTCGAGGTCGGAACACTTCTTGACCGCCGCGCAAAGAAGCGGGAGATCTCCGCCGCGATCGCGCGCCTGCTCGCCGAGGCCGCCTCCGGCGACATCGTCGTCGTCCAGTACTCCGGGCACGGCTCGTTCATTCCGGACGAGGACGGCGATGAGGCCGACGGCGCCGATGAGGTCCTCTGCCCGTGGGATATCGACAAGGGCAACCCGCTCTCGGACGACGAGCTCGATGCCCTCTTCGAGCGCCGCGCCGCCGGCGTCAGGGTCGTCATGATCGCCGACTCCTGCCACTCGGGCACGGTGTCGCGCGTCGAGCCGCCGCGTCCGCCGGCCCAGAACGGCGCCCGCGCGCCGAGAGCGCGCTTCATGGCTCCCGGAGCATTCATGACGGCGGTCGCGCACGCCAAGCCGCGCGCGGCGCGGCGCGGCGCCGCCCGGACGAACGCGCTCCTTCTCGCCGGCTGCCAGGACAGCGAGCTCAGCTACGATGCCTGGTTCGGCGACCGGGCCAACGGGGCCTTCTCGCGCGCCGCGCTCGACACCCTCGCCGCGCTTCACGAGTCGGCGACCTACCTCGATTGGTACCAGGCAATCCGCACGCGCCTGCCGAGCCGGGAGCACCCGCAGACGCCGAACCTGCTCGGCACCGCCGCGCAGAAGGCCTGGCGCGTGCTCGGTTGACCGCCGAGTCCGCCGCCGCCGTCCCCGCCGCACACGGTCCGCCGGCCGCGCCTACGGCTCGTCCGCCCCCGCCGCGGACTCGCTGCCGCGCGCATCGCCGTCGATGTCGCCGGTCACATCGGGCAGCGCGGGCACCCTGACGCGCGCGCGCTCCACTCCCGCCGCGAGGTGCAGATCCCCGCGCGCCGCATCGACGAACAAGGCCCCGCGGTCGCCCGTCAGGTTGTTGCGGAACTCGACGGCGCTCTCGGACTCCTTGCGCGGCGGCGGGCCGTCGAGGAGGTTGTTCGCAACGATGAGGCCGTCCGCCGCGTGCACGATCCGGATCAGGCGCCCCAGGCGGCTCTTCGGATCGCTGACGGTGTTGTGGAGAATCCTGCAGCCCTCGGTGTAGTCGGCGAGGATCGCGTTCTCGGGCGCCCGCGCGATGAAGTTGTTCCTGACGGTGCATCGCGTTGCGTGGACGCGCGTCTCCGGAGCCTTGTGGGAATTCCCGAGGCAGATCCCCGAATCGCAGTCGATGATGGCGTTGCGCTCGACGACGCAGCCCTCCGAGTCGTGCCACAGGAAGATGGCGCCGCGGGCCTCGCCCGTCCGTCCCTTGATGCCGAGAAAGACGTTGCCGCGAATGACCCAGTCGCGCGCGTACATGACATCGATGCCGCCCACGTAGTTGCCGTTGAAGCCGTTCGCCTGGTCGGCCGGGTCATCATTGAAGGTCTTGGCGCGGTCGTTCCGGAAGAGACAGCCCTCGATCCTGCAGCGCGACGGGCCGAGCGTCCCGCGCCGCTCGGGCGGCACCTTCACTCCCTTGACCCCGCGCTGCCAGATGTTGTGGATCACGCAGTTCCGGATCGCGAGGCCGTGGACTCCGGTCTCCGAGTTGATCTTGAACCCGTTCCACCGGACGTTCTCGATCGTCAGATCGGCGATGCAGACATCCGCTGCGTGCGTGATCGCGACCAGTTCCCCGAGCCCGGCCGGACCGCCGTCCAGGACGACGTCGTCGGGATTGCCCGTCGCGCCGCGAAGCGCAATGCGATCGGTCGCAAGCTCGAGGCGCGCGGGAAGCGCGTACCGGCCCTTCGCAACCAGAATCGTCGCGCCCGGCCGCGCGTTCTTCGCCGCGGCGAAGAGCGCGGCGACGTCCTTCGCCTCGATGACCTCGCCCGCGGGCGGCGGCAGCGCCGCGGGCCTGGGAAACCAAGCCGGCCATCCGCGCGGCGCCGGCGCCGCGGCGGGCGCCCTGAGCACCCGCACGACCTCGTCGTACGCAAGGAGCGCGAGCGCGCTGCGCAGCCCGTAGCCCGATGCGCGCAACCCCTCCTCGGAGTAATCATCGCTGAAGGCGGACGGGTTGCTCGGGTGGACGCCGTCGCGCGAGATCAGCGTCGGCACGTCGTACCCCTCCCACCGGGCGAACTTCGCCAGCGTGCCGTCCCAGTCGTCGGGCCGGCGCTTGAGAATCTCGGCGTGGTAGTCGATGAGCGGCACGTGCATCTCGCGCGCGACCCCGCGGGCGACCTCGGCGAAGGCCGCCGCCTTCTCGGCCGCGCCGCTCCGCGGCGGGATCGTGCTCAGGATGACGACCGTGCCGTTGTCGAGGCACCGGCGGACGACCTCGCGCGTCTGCGCCGCGTACCCGGCCGCATCGATCTGCCCGAGATCGTTCGTCCCGAACATGATGAGCGCAACCTCCGGGTCGAGCTTCCGCAGCCACGCATCGAGGTGCTCGCGCGCCCAGGCCATCGTCTTGGAGCCGTCGTTCCCGAACTCCGGCCCCTTCCAGTCGCGCCAGCACTCGGGCCGCAGGTACGCCTTCACGCGCTCGAAGGCGGCCTCGAGCTCGGGCGGCGCGTTCTTCCGGGCATAGAGGAGCGGCGTCCAGAAGGCCATGGTCACGGTGATGGAATCGCCGAACTGCGCGAAGGTCCCCGGCGTGCCGTTGAAGCGCGCGTGCACCGCGCGCATCGGCTCGGCCCAGTCGGGCGCCGCCGGAGCCGCGCCGAGCGGCCATGCCGCGGCCAGAACAACCGCTGCCCCGAGAGCGTCGCCACTGCAGCTTCTTCGCATGCGGTCCTCCTCGGGCGCACGCGCCGGCGGCGCGTCACGCCTGTAATGCGCTCAGATTGATCTCGAAGTACGCCGCCGGCGCCTCGAGGCCCCAGGCCGTGAGGACCTCGGGGTGCAGCTCGGCGATGACGCCGACCTCTTTCTCGCCCGCGCGCACGACCGCGCCGCGGCCCTCGATGGCGAACGGCATGTCGCGGCCCTCGAGACGGTAGTCCCTGGCGAGGAAGTACATCAACGCATCGAGGTACGAATGGATGTCGGAGAATCCTGCCTCGCTCGATGCCATGAGCGCGGCCGCGTGGTCCTCGGTGCGGCTTCCGTGCACGGCAGACTCGTCGTACACCGCGACCTCGCCCACCTCGAAGATCTGGTGCGGGTACTGCGCCTTGGTGCTCGATGCCTCGACGCGCAGGAGCGAGACAAGCAGGCGGTCGCGCACGACCGAGTACGTGTCCGAGACGAAGTTCTCGATCTCGACGAGCGGCGCGTCGATCCGCAGGCGCGTTCGCGTCTCCTCGCGGCTCATGAGGACGTTGCTGAAGACCTCCTGGAAGCCGTAGCCGACGAGCTCCTGGCGCACGCGGTCCGCGAGAAGCGTGGACGGCGCCAGGCCCCCCACCGTGAAGGTCTCGGGCATCACCGGCTCGAACCTGTCGTAGCCGCGCGCGATGGCGATGTCCTCGATGACGTCGACGGGGTGCATGTAGTCGGCGCGGTAGGCGGGGCACGTGGCGCCGACGATGCCGCCCGGGAGGAGCTTCGCGGCCACGCCGTACGAGCGCAGGAGCGCCTGCACCTCCTTCCCCGTGAGCGCGAGGCCGAGCGCCTTGTTGACCTTCGCGACCGGCACCTTCTGCGTGCACGAGAGATCCATGGGAATCGTCACCTCGCGCCCGAACGCGGTGTCGTACGGATAGACGGCCGTGATCGGCACGATCGTCCAGCCGCGATCGGCGAAGTTGCACGCCATGATGTTGAGGACGAGCGCCACGATCCTGAGGTCGTGGCCGGTCACCTCGACGAAGAGGTTGTCGTCCCCCACCTCGACCTCGCCGAGCGCGCGGCTGTTGATGACCGGCGGGAACGACAGCACCGTACCCGCCGAGTCCTCGAGCAACGGATAGCGCGGCATGCCCTCGACCAGGCCGCGGTACTCGCGGCCCTTGGGATGGTCCCGCAGGATCTCGTTGAGCGTCATCGGCTGCTCGACGCCGAGCGGCACGAAGCGCGTCTCGTCCGGCGCCGCCGCGCGGTAGCGCACGGGGAACTCGATCGCCGAGGCGTCGTAGACGCCCATCGCCGCCTCGCGGCGCTTGTGGCCGTAGCCCTCGCAGAGCTTCTCCTGCGTCTGGATGATCTGGATGAGCGTCGACTCGTCGACCTCGACGCCGCGCGCGATGAACGCGCCCACGACCGGACGGATGTCGCGCAGGCCGGCGTCGACCTCGACCCGGCCGCCGGCGCGCGCCGCCTTGCCGCGGAAGAACGGGTACGACGGCGCCGCGCCGCGGAGGTGCGCCCGCAATTGCCGCGCGACGCCCTCGCTCGACCACAGGTCGGGGCGGTTCGTGTCCTGGAGCTCGATCCTCAGCGTGCCGTCCTCCTCGCCGTCGATGCCCGCCTTGGCGAGCGGCAGGAGCGACAGGAGCCGG
>JBFZCA010000493.1:0-14461 GCA_041308205.1 Planctomycetota bacterium
GCCGGAGGATGCTGGGCCTGTCCCGGGCGGGCGCGCTGCGCGCGCAGGGCGCGCGGCCGCAGCTCGAGGAGGCGCGGGCGCTGTACGAGGCCGTCATCGGCGAGCTCTCATCGGCCGGCGAGGACGCCGCCGGACGCCAGGGGCACGAGCAGCGATTCCTGCGGTTCTCGCTCGGCCAAGCGTACGCGGAGCTCGGCCGCGTGCGCTCGGCGCTCGGCGATGAGGACGGCGCCGCGGCGGCGCGCACGAAGGCCGAGGAGCTTCGCGACCGCGAGCCGCGGCGGCGGGGCGACAGGGCTGCGAGAGATCAGCCCTGAGCGCGTTGTTCCGCAATGACGGCGGTCTTCGGGCACCGCTCGGGCAGCCGCGACGCAGAGGAACCGTATGCCGTGGTGCCGCTTCCCGTACGCCGTTGTCGGAGAGACCGTGCTCGCGCGTCTCAGCAGCGCGTGTAGATCGCACACGTCAGCGCGTCAATCGCCGAGTCCGGCCCGCATGCGGGAAACGGCGCGGGCAACGGCAGCCGCGAGCCGAACTGACAGTCGAGGATGTTGATCGGGTCGGCGATGTCAAGCGTGCCATCGGCATTGCCGTCAGCCGCAGCTTCACAGAGAAGCGGCCCGTGCGCGAAAAGGTAGGCAAGCACGGCGATCGGATCGGCGATGTCGAACACGCCGTCGCCATTCGCATCGCCGCGCCGGAACCTGATCGCACGGGCGCCCCACACGGACACGTTGTCGATGCGTCCCTCATCGGCCGCGGTGTTGAACTGCCACACGAACTTCAGCGCGAAGCTCGCGTTGTCGTCGACCGTCGTGTCAGCCGCAAGGTCGCACGTCATGTGTGTCCACACGGCGGGAAGATCGCCGCCCTCGGACCGCATCGCGGCCCGCACCCACGGCCCCTCCGAACCATGTGTGGAATAATACACCACGAGCTTGTCCTCGCTCGTGCCTTCGAGCACCGAGCAGGCGCCCGTTCCCGACGCGCCGGGAGGCGGGGCGAGCGCGGCGGCGACGTCCCACTCGATGCGGATCCCGGAGAAGCCTTCGGTCGAAATGACGCGCGTCATGACCGTGCCCTCGCGGTTGCAGGTATCCTCGTTGTTCGTGCCCCCGCTGCCTTGCGAGCGCATGCAGCCGCCCGGGTTTCCGCCCGAATCCTCACGCGTGATCACGCCGGGGTCGTAGGGCCCCGATTTCCAGGTCGTCGTCGCCCAGCCTTCGCCGTCGGCCTCGAACTGAAACCACGCGAGGAGACCGGCCGGCCGCGCGGCGACCCCGATGTTCCATGTGCGCGCATCGGCACCGTCGGGATTGACGGCAACGATGCGCGCCGAGAGCGTCTTCCCGATATCGCTCGCGTGCGGCCGCCACCCGTACACGCGCCCGCGACCGTCGACGACCATCCCCGCCGGCCCGAACGCCAGCGACCACGCCGGCGCAGGATCACCCTCGTACGCGATGAATTGCCGGACGTACTCGACATCCGCGAACGCCGTGTCCGGATCGGGCACCGTCGCGGCGATGCGCGGCGGCTCGACCGCGATCTGCACCGAGTAGATGCGCGCGCCGTAGTAGCTGCACGTCGCGAAGTCCTCGCACTCGGGGTTGTTGCCGCTCGTCGTGCCGATGAATGCATGATTGCGTTCGCCGGCGGCAGTCACAGGGTAGCCGCCATGCCCGGTCTCGGGCCAGGAGACATACCAGTGCGCGACCTCCCTGAGCGCCCGCGGGTCGGACGCATCCAGCGTGTAGATCCCCGAACCGCTCGCGGGCACGACCAGGAGATCGCCCAAAAACTGCATATCCCGCGGCTCGTAGCTTTCCCAGAACTCGACTTCCGCCGGCCGTACCGGATCGACCAAAGAGCACACGTGCACGCCGCCGCGCTCGCCTGTCTCGATCTCGCGCGTCAGGAAGAAAAGGTAGCCGCCGCGAACGAGCGTCTCCCCGCACAGGCCGTTGCATGCGCGCTCGTGGACCAGTTGCGGGCTCCCCGGATCGCGCACGTTGTAGACGCGCAGCACGTCGCCGTGGCCCACGTAGATGCAATCGCCGGCGCGCGCGGCATTTCCCACCAAGCGATCGCCCATCGACACGAAACCGAGCAGCGCCGGCGCGCGCGGATCACCGATGTCGTACGTGTTGATCCCCGTCGTCAGCCCGTCATCGATGCCCACGTAGAGCAGATCGCCGAATACCTCGGCGGTCCATGTGTGCGCCGCGGTCGCAATTGTCCTGAAGGCTGCGGGGTGCGCGATAACCGCGATATCGAAAAGCACGAGCCCCGCGCCGGGGCTCCAGTTGGCCACGTACAGCACCGTGTCCTTGATGGCCATGCCGTTGACCTGCGCCGAGCTGTCCGGCCAGTCGTTCGTGAGGACGAGATCGGCGGGATCGCGCGCATCCACGGTGGCGAGGCCCGGCTGGCCGGCGGCAAAGAGATAGCCCTGATGGTACAGAAGGCTGCGCGTCACCGTGCTCTGCGCGGCGCCTTCCCTCCCGACGAGCAGCATATCCTTGATTCGCGGCGAGGCGAGCGGCTGCCCGGCGCGGACGCCGCCTTCGCACACCGCCATCGCGCACAGGACAACGCGGATCAGAGATGCAGCGTGTTGTCTCGGTCTCGACGTACTCATTGTCAGACTCCACCGATTTGTGTTCATTGTCCATCGCCGCGTCGGCCATGGCAAGACGGCGCGCTGAACGCGCCCGCGCGGTCTTGCCCCGCCGCCGCGGTCTTGCCCCGCCGCCGCGGTCACGGCTATGATTGATGCCATGATCGCATTGCTCGGCCTGCTGACGCTTCCGTTCACCGCGGCCGATCTCGTCAAGATCGACTGCTCCCGCGCCTCGGCGTACGCGACGCATACGACCGAGGCCGACGAGTACCACGTGCGGCACATCATCGACGGCGACCTCGCGAACCACTGGGTCGGGGAAGGGCACCCCCTCACGTGGCTGCCCACGAACGTGATCATCGTGTTTCCCGAGCCCGTTGCGGTTTCGGGCGTCGTCATCACGTCGGAGATGCTGCGCGATGTCCTCGCGCTGAGGGACTTCGAGCTCTACGCATGGGCCGGCGACGCGTGGGCGGGAGAGACGCCGCTTGCCGCGGTCAAGGACAACCGCGACCTGCGCGTGACGCTGGCGTGGCCGCCTGCGCGCACGAGCCGCCTGCGCATCCGCATCAGGGACACGTGGCGCCAGGACCACGCCTTCCCGCGCCTGCGCGAGGTCGAGGTCTACGGCCCGGCGCGCGCCGATGCCGCGGCGACGCCGCGCGCGGCGCCGCTTCCCGGCGAGAAGGAATCCGAGCGTCTCACGATCCGGCGCGCCGTGGGCGAGAAGATCGTCTACCCCGGCGAGCCCTACGATCCCGCCAAGGGGTATCTCCACTACGCACGAACGTGCCTCGACACGCTGATCGCCGAGGGGACGGACCGCGACGGCCCCATCCGAAGCCCCATGTTTGCATCGCTCCTGGACATGGACACGCACGCGATCCCCGACGACGCGCCGCCCAACGTTCCGGGGCAGCGCAGCGGCGATCGCACGCTGCGCGGCGGCAACCTCTTCCACGACGTGATGCTGCTCGGCGCCTGCGATGCCGCGACGGCGCTCACGGGCGATCCCAAGTACCGCGAGGCGGCGACCGCCTACCTGGCGTTTTTCCTGGAGCACTGCCCGCAACGCACGGGCCTCTTTCCGTGGGGCGAGCACGCGCACTGGGACTTTGTCGCCGAGAAGCCGGGCCACGCGACGCACGAGTACCTGGGCGGCGTCCCCGCCTCGTTCTGGGAGCGGCTCTGGGCCATCGACGCGCGCGCCGTCGCGGGCGAGGGCGAGGGGCTCCTCAATCACGTCGTCGACCTCGGGACCTTCGCCTACGACCGGCACGCCGACATCAACTCGCCGCTGCCGTCGCCGCGGCCCGCGGGGCTGGGCTTCATGGATTTCCCGCGGCACGGCGGGTTCTACATTCACCTCTGGTCGTTCCTCGCGGCGAAGACGGGCGACGCGAAGTACCGCGACTGGTCGGACCGCACGCTCGACCACATCATGCGCGAGCGCGACCCCGTCTCCGGCCTCCCGCCCGCGTGCTCGGGACGCGACGGCACGGTGTCGCTGGAGACGCTTCTCAGCCTCGCCATCAGCCTGGGCGAGAGCGCGCGGCTTCTCGGCGGGCACGAGCGCTTCGAGAACACCGCGAGGAGTCTCCTGGATGCGATTCTGCGGGCGCGCCACGACCCCGCGGCCGGCTGCTTCCTGACGAGCGTCCCGCGCGGCGGCGATGTCGCGCGCGCCGAAGGCGCCTACAGCGATCCTTATCGTTGCGTCTACGGCGGGGGGTTCACGGCCGACGATGCCGTGCTGCTGCTTGCGGCCTATCGCATGACGGGCGATGCGCGGGCCCTTGCGCTCGCGGAAGGCTTTGCGTCGTTCTACGCCGCGCACGAGCCGCCCCCGCCCCACGAAATCGTGCGGGCGCACGTCTATGCGAGCATCCTCGGGCTTTTCGTCGATCTGTACGATCTGACCCGGAAGCCGGCGCACCTCGATCAGGCCGAGCGCCATGCGCGCCTCGCGATCGAGCGTCTCTACCACCGCGGCCTTGTCCGCGGAGCCACCAGCCTCAACTGCTACGAGGGCGACCTCATGCCCGGAAACCTCGTCTACAACCTCATCCGGCTGCACGCGGTGGCGGCGGCGCCGGGCGTACCCGTGGCGCCCAGTTACTTCAATCGGTAGAGGACGCGCGGGAGCGCTACTTCGTGCGGCGCCTGAGCCCCGCCAGGCCGAGGAGCCCGCCGAGGGCAAGCAGCACGACCGTCGCGGGCTCGGGGACGGGAACCGAACCGGCCGTCGGCGACCCGAACGAGAGGGCGACATCGCCGCGGTTGATCCGCGCGATGAGATCGTCGGGAATGTCGCCGTGCAGCCGAAGCGAGATGGCGACCGCGTGCCGAATCCCCGCAAGGCCGTTGCCGAGGATGTCGCCGTCGACCGCGTCGCTCAGGAGCCCGAAATCCGTGCCCGCGAGACGGCGGGAGCCGCCGAGCGAGCCGCCGGCCATTCGGTCGGTGGTCTGGGACTCCATCACCGACACGCCGTTGTCGACGAAGTTGCCGCCCATGAGGTCGGCCTCTCCGAACGCGCCGCTGCTAATGCCGCGCGTGTCGTAGCCCCACTCGGACGACAGATTGCCGTCCCAGCCGGCGCGAGCGGTCGCGTTGAAGAGATCGCCCGCGTCCCAGCCGGGGGCCATGAATGCGCTTCCGCCCGCGATCCACACGCCGTCCGGCAGATCGAACCCGATGCCGGTGAGCAGGTTGTCGGCGGCTTCCGGCCCCGCAAGGCCCGTCGAGGTGTTCCTGAGGACGATGGTCAGGACCCCGTCCGCGTAGCTCATGTCGACGCCGCCGGCATAGACGCCGGGGGCGGTCGCCGTCAGCCCGGGATACACGATGTGGTCGACCTCGACAGGCGTCGCGCAGGCCGCCGCGGCGAACAGAAAGCCGGCGGCGCAAATTGCAGAAAGTCCGGACGTCTTCATCACGCATACCTCCTCGACCCCGAAGAGCCGGGTAGAAACTACGTCTCTCCTACTCGGGCGGACGAATAGTCCTTCCCCAATCTCCTTGATCCACGCCTCGACTCTACGGCATGGCGCGAAAAGCCGCAAGAGGGAATCCGCCCGGATTCCAGGGCGCCCGGCGCCGAGTCATAAGGCGTTCCCTGGGATTAACTTGCAATCTCACGACAATGGCGCGGATACGATGCCGAAAAGACACCAAGAATCAGCGGTGCATCACCGCGCGCTCGGAATGCACCCGAGACCCTTCGTGCCTTCGTGTCTTCGTGGCCTTTCTCGTCTTCCGTCCTCGCGGCTGATGCCCGCCGCGTTCGGGGAGGAAGGAAGGACGATACCGCAAAGACGCCAAGGACCGGCGCATAGCATCCGGCGCCTTGTTGTGACTCCGCGCTGCGCCCGGGTGTCGTTCCCTCTTCGCGCCGCCCGCGGCCTCACGCCTCGAGCTTCAGGTACAGCGCCCCGAGCGGCGGCAGCGTCACGCGGATCGAGCAGGGCTGGTTGTGCCAGGGAACGGGCTCGCTCCGGACACCGCCCGCGTTGCCGGTGTTGCTCCCGCCGTAGAACTCCGAGTCCGAGTTCAGGATCTCGCGATACCAGCCCTCCGCCGGCACGCCGATCCGGTAGTCGAAGCGCGGCGCCGGCGTGCAATTGAAGATGCACGCGATGGGGCCGCCGCCGCGCCCGCAGCGCAGGAAGGACACGACCGAGTTGTCCGTGTCGCTGAAATCGATCCACCTGAAGCCCGCGCCGTCGAAATCGAGGTCGTGGAACGCCGGCTCCTCCCTGTGGAGCTGGTTGAGCCTGCGCACGAGCTCCATGAGGCCGCGGTGCGGCGCGTAGCTGCACAGGTGCCAGTCGATGCTCGCGCCCGCGTTCCACTCGTTCCACTGCCCGAACTCGCCGCCCTGGAAGAGGAGCTTCTTGCCCGGCTGCCCGAACATGTAGCTCAGGAGCAGCCGCAGGTTCGCGAACTTCTGCCACACGTCGCCGGGCATCTTCGCGAGCAGCGCGGCCTTGCCGTGCACGACCTCGTCGTGGCTCAGGGGCAGGATGAAGTTCTCGTGGAAGGCGTAGAGCATCGCGAAGGTCAGGAACTCGTGGTGGTACTTGCGGTACAGCGGGTCCTTGGAGAAGAACTCCAGCATGTCGTGCATCCACCCCATGTTCCACTTCATCGTGAAGCCCAGGCCGCCGAGGTACGTGGGCCGCGACACGCCCGGCCACGCCGTCGACTCCTCGGCGATCGTCACCGCCCCCGGGAAGCGGCCGTGCACGATCTCGTTCAGGCGCTTGAAGAACGCGATGGCATCCAGGTTCTCCCTGCCGCCGTACTTGTTGGGGATCCACTCGTGGGCCGGCCGGCTGTAGTCCAGGTACAGCATCGATGCGACCGCGTCCACCCTGAGCCCATCGATGTGGAAGCGGTCGAGCCAGAAGACCGCGTTCGAGAGCAGGAAGCTCTTGACCTCGTTGCGGCCGTAGTTGAAGATCTTCGTGCCCCAGTCGCGGTGCTCTCCCTGGCGCGGGTCGCCGTGCTCGTACAACGCCGTGCCATCGAACCAGGCCAGCCCGTGCCCGTCCTTGGGGAAGTGCGCCGGCACCCAGTCGACGATGACGCCGATGTCGTGCCGGTGCATGCAGTCCACGAAGTACATGAAGTCCTCGGGCGGGCCGAAGCGGCTCGTCGGCGCGAAGTAGCCGCTCACCTGGTAGCCCCAGGACTCATCGAGCGGATGCTCGGCGATGGGCAGGAGCTCGACGTGCGTGAACCCGAGATCCTTGACGTACGCCGCGAGCCGGTGCGCAAGATCGCGGTAGGACAGCATCTCGCCGGTCGCCGGCACGCGCGCCCAGCTCCCGAGATGCACCTCGTAGATGCTCATGGGCCGGTGGAGCACGTTCCCCTGGCCGCGGCGCCACAGGTAATCGGCGTCGCCCCACTCGAACTGCGCGCCGTCCCACACGATCGAGCCGGTCTGCGGCCGCTTCTCGAACGCGAACGCGTACGGGTCGGCCTTCAGGAACACCTCGCCGGCCGGCCCGCAGACTTCGTACTTGTACACGTCGCCGGGCGCGATGCCGGGCAGGAAGATCTCCCACACGCCCGACGAGCCGCGGCAGCGCATCTGATGCACGCGGCCGTCCCAGCGGTTGAAGTCCCCCACCACGCTCACGCGCTGCGCGTTCGGCGCCCAGACGGCGAAGAGCGCGCCGCGCACCCCCCCGAGCTCCATCACGTGCGCGCCGAGCTTCTCGTACACCTGATAGTTGGTCCCCTCGTTGTACAGGTGCAGATCGAAGTCGCTGATGACGGGCAGGAACGAGTAGGGGTCGCGCTGCGTCCACCGGAACCCCTCCGCGCTCGTGAACTCGAGGGCGTATCCGAACGCCTCCCGGCGCCCCGGGATCGTGCGCTCGAAGAGTCCCTCGGGCGCCTGCTTCTCCATGTCCCACGCGCCCTCGCCGTACAGGCCGACCACGCGCACGCGCGTGACCCAGGGGTGCAGCACGCGCACGACGACGCCGCCGGCGTCCGCGTGCATGCCGAGGTACGTGAACGGATCGTGGTGCCGCGCATCGAGAATGCGGCGGCGGACATCGCGTGCATCCATGGCCGGCCCGGTTCCTCCTTTGTCGTCCGCGTGCTGCTCGCGGCTCACGGATCGATATTCTCGAGCGCGCCGGTCGTCGGATCGATGCGCCGATAATAGCAGTTCCGCGGCGCGCCGCGCGCGTTCCGCGTGTGGCAGATCCCGCCGCGCGCGGGCCTGACCTTGTACAGCAGCGAGTTCTGCTCGCAGTTGACGCGCGCCTCGACCAGCGCGAAGGTCTCGCCCGAGGTTGCGCCCTTCTCCCACAGCTCCCCGCGCGACGTGCTCCAGAGAATCAGGCGCCGCGTCTCCATCGATTTCCGGAACGCGAACTCGTTGGTGTACGCGACCAGGATCACTTCCCCGGTATCGACATTCTGCACCGCGACCGGGATCACGCCCGCGCACGCGGCCGCAACCCGTGCGATCTTCCGGAAATCGAGCTGCAGCTCCGTTCCTTCCTCGCGCGCCTTCATGATGCTCCTGCGTGCGTGCGCCGGCCGCGTTCCGAACGTTCCGCGCGCCGGGAGGCAACAATCCCCTCTTATTCTACCTTTCCGGCGGGGGAGCCGCCACGTGCGCGTCCGCCGCGCCGGCGGGCATGCGCTCTTCCCATGCGCGTCCGCAATCATTACGATGGCCGCAACGCCGTGCGAAGCCGATCGGTCGCGATCGGGCGCGGCCGGCCGTGCGGGGCGCGGGCGTTGTGCGGAGGCATCGTGGCGCGGAGAACATTACGGCGCACTCTCAGGCTGGCGCGGCGCCGCATTGCCTATCGCCTGCTGCTCGCGGCCGCGGCGCTGCTCCGCTTCCTTCCGGCCCCCGCGCTCCACGAGGTCGGGCGGGCGGGCGCCCGCCTGGCGTACGTCGTGCTCCGCCGCGACCGCCGGCGCATGCGGCGCAACCTTCGCGCCGCCTTCCCCGAGGAGACGGAGCGCGCGCGCGATGCCATTGCGCGGGGCGTGTTCCTCAACGCGGCGCGACACGGCGTTCACGTCCTCCTCGCGCAGCGGCGAGGCCACGTGTGCGACGAGGGAGGCCTTCCCTCGCGCGCGGACTGGGACGAGCTGCGCGCGAAGTTCCTGGAGAAGGGCGCGATCGCCCTCACGGCGCACCTGGGCGCGTGGGAGGTCCTGGGGTGCGGGGTCGCGCAGGACGCGCCCGGAAGGCTCGGGGTCTTCGCGCACCGCCTGCGCTTCGCGCCCGCCAACGACTGGATCGAGCGCATGCGGGGCAGGTTCGGCATCAAGATCTTCTACATCGATGCGCCCATCATCTCGGCGGTCAGGTATCTCAAACAGAAGAACACGCTCGGCATCCTGCCCGATCAGGACCTCAAGCGCATGCCGGGCATCTTCGTGCCGTTCTTCGGCCGCCCCGCCTGGACGCCGGTCGGCCCCGCCGCGCTTGCGCTCGCCTCGGGAATCCCGGTGTTCTGCACCTACCTCATATGGGAAGGCGATCGTTTCCGCCTGCTGTGCGAGGGCCCGTTGCCCGTGCCTGCCAGCGGCAACCGCGACGATGACATTCGCATCCTCACCGAGACCTGGACGGGAGTCCTCGAGCGCGTGATCAGAACGTATCCCGACCAGTGGGTGTGGTTCCACCGGCGCTGGCGCACGACGCCCGAGACGATCGCGCGCCTGCAGGCCGAAGGCCGGAAACCGTAGACTGACCGAGGAGGGCATGCACATGATGACCACGCATCGTTTCCCGCGCGCGGCGGCGTTCCTGCTGTGCGTTGCGGCGGCGGCATGGTGCCGCGGCGCGGAATACCCGGCGCGCGAGGGCTGGACGAGCCTCTTCGACGGGAAGACGCTCGACGGCTGGAAGGCCGCCGAGAACCCGGCATCGTTCGCGGTCAAGGACGGCGCGATCGCCGTCAACGGCCCGCGGGCGCACCTTTTCTACGCGGGCGGGCTCGAGGCGCACGACTTCACGAACTTCGAGCTCGTTGCCGAGATCATGACGAGCCCGAATTCGAACTCGGGCATCTACTTCCACACGGCGTACCAGGAGAAGGGCTGGCCCGCCAAGGGCATCGAGGTCCAGGTCAACAACTCCTTCCCCGACCCGGTCAAGACCGGCAGCCTGTACGGCATCACCGACCCGACCGCGCCGCCCGCCGAGGACGGCGCGTGGTTCACGCTCCGCATCACGGTCGTCGGGAAACGGGTCGTCACCTCGGTCAACGGCGCCGCGGTCGCCGCGTACACCGAGCCGGCGCCCGCGCCCGAGCCGGCGGGCGGCTTCGACCGGCGCCTGGCGCACGGCACCTTCGCGCTCCAGGCGCACGACCCCGGGAGCACGGTGCGCTTCAGGCGCATCGCGGCTCGACCGCTCGCGGCGCTCGATTTCCCCGTGACCGATTTTCACGTGCACCTCAAGGGCGGCCTCACGCTCGCCGAGGCGATCGCGAACGCCGCGGCGCGCGGCCTGAAGTTCGGCATCGCCGAGAACTGCGGCGTCGGGTTCCCCGTCGCACGCGATGCGGGTCTTGCCGCCTACCTCGAGAAGCTCGGCGATGCTCCCGTGTGGAAGGGGCTTCAGGCCGAGGGCCGCGAGTGGGTCACGCTGGTCTCGGCGGAGATGGTCGCGCGCTTCGATTACGTCATCACGGACTCGATGACGTTCACCGATGACGGCGGGAAGCGCATGCGCCTGTGGGTCGATGACGAGGTCCGCATCGGCGACCCGGAGAAGTTCATGGACCTCCTGGTCGCGAGGACCGTCGGGATCATCGAGCAGGAGCCCATCGACATCTACGCCAACGCGACCTTCCTGCCGCGCGCGCTCGCGGACAGGTACGACGAGCTCTGGACCGAGGCGCGCATGGACAAGGTCATCGCCGCGGCGACGGCGAACGGCGTGGCGATCGAGATCAGCGCGCGCTTCCGCGTGCCGAGCGTCGCCTTCGTCGCGCGCGCCAAGAACGCCGGCGCCAAGTTCTCGTTCGGCACCAACAACGGCGACAAGGACCTCGGCAACCTGGAGTACAGCCTCTGGGTGGCGAAGCAGGTCGGCCTCACGAAGGACGACATGTTCGCGCCGGCCGAGAAGGGGCGTAAACCGGTGCAACGCAAGGGAATGCCGGCGGCGAGGTGAGCCGGGCGGGCGCGGCGAGGCCGGCCCGATCCGTCCTCAACTCCCCGCGCTGCCCTGCTGCAGGAACTGCGCGATCCGGCCGGCCGCCTCGCGGGAGAGATACACGGCGGGCGTCGCGCAGAGCTTCGCCTTCTCGCGCTCGGGCGCGTAGACGGTGACGCCCGGCGCCGCGTGCTCCTCGCGCGCGTCCTGGGCGCCGCCGGCCGAGAACTGCAGCACGTTCTTGTTGATGGGGACGCGGCAGCGCCGGTCGCCGCGCGCGACGACGAGCACCGCGTTGTCCCTGAAGGCTTCGTTCTTGTCCTTGGTCGCGGGGTCATCGGGAATGTCGATGTCCCAGACCAGGTTCCATTCCGCGCCGGCGAACATGTCCGCTGCGTCGGCGAACAGCTCTTCCGTGAGGGCGGGCAGCGACACGCCGAGCGCTTCGGCCGCGAGACGCGCCAGATCCGTGTTGTCGTACAGCCCGCGGATCGACTCCGCCCCGAACACCCACAGCGGCACGTCGTCGCCCGTGTGGCCGGTCGTCGTCCACCCCACGTGCGTGTACTTCCGCGCGATGGCCGCGAGCAGCGCGCTCTCGAGCGACTTCCCCGCCGCGTGGAGCGCGAGCACCTCCTTGACCGCCGACGCGGGCGGCGGCGACGGCGTGCCCTTGCCATCGGTGCCGAATATCGGCCACCAGGCGGCGACCGCCTCGGCGATGTCCTCGGCTCGATAGACGCGCTGCCCCGCGTCCTCGGTGTCGCGGCTCGACGGTATCGTGCGCGCGAGACCGCCCGCGGTGATCTTCATGCGCGCGAGGGGGCCGTCGTGGGCGACGCTCGTGTAGGAGCCGTCGGTCGCCGCGCTCCCGAGGCTCACCCCGCCCGTGCCGTGATCGGGAAAGGCGAGGATCAGGGTGTCCCCACGCCCGGGCCCCTCGGCGAACGAGAGCGCCGCCTTCACGGCCTCGTCGAACGCGATGAACTCCGTGACCGCCCAGGCAGGGTCGTTGGCGTGACAGGCCCAGTCGACCTGGCTGCCCTCGACCAGCAGAAAGAAGCCTTCCGGGTCGCGCGACAGGATCTCGATGGCCTTCGCCGTCATCTCCGCCAGCGCGGGCTGCCGCGGCGCCGTGATCGGCCGGTCGAGCGCGGGCTGGAGGCCGTCGCCGGCGAAGATGCCCCACGCGCGGCAGGGCGGGGAGAGCGCCGCCAGTTCCTCGCGATTCTCGACCCACGCATAGCCGCGGTCGCGGAGCGCCTGTCTGAGATCCTCGCCGTCCGTGCGCGCGCCGCCGCGTTCCTTGGGGAGCAGGTAGTTCTTGCCGCCGCCGAACACGACATCGAGGTCCTGGTACACGAGCTGCTCCATGATGTCGTTCATGAGGCCGCGGCTGTGGACGTGCGATGCGAACGCCGCAGGCGTTGCGTGCGCGACGGCGCTCGTCGCGACCAGCCCCACGGCCTTGCCCCGGCGCTTGGCGCCCTCCAGCACGGTCGCGAGCGGCCGGAACTGAAGCGCGTCCGGCGGGGCCCCGAAGACGCGCAGCCGGGAAGCGCGCTGCGGGCCCACGCTGAGATACCCGCCGGTCGTCTTCTGACCCGTCGCGAATGCCGTGGCCGCCGCGGCCGAGTCCGTGATGATCGAGTTGAACATGAAGGTCTTCACGCTTCCGGCGAGCATGGCGTCGAGCGCGTTGGCCTCGCCGCGGCACCAGCGCGCGATGGCCGGGAGCGGATTGGCACAGCCGTCGGGAACCATCACGATGACGTTCTTGAACTCGCGCAGCTTGCCCGTCTCGCCCGCGCCGGCGCACGCGACGAGGAGTCCGAAAACGATGAAGACGCTTTTTCGCACTGTCGATCCTTTCCGCAACATCGCACGGCAGCCCGCGCGCGGGCGCGCCGAATCGCCTCGTGAACTCGATTGTAGCCCACATCGCCGGATACCGGGACCCCCATCGGTCGCGTGCGTTGCGTCGCGCGCCATCGCCGTGGTACGCTTGCGAACGGGCGCGCGCGCCCGGCGGCCGCGCGCCGAAAGGAGCAGCAATCTCATGGCGGCATGCGCCGTTCTCGTCGCGATGCTCATCGCGACTCCTCCATCGAGCGAGGAGCATGCGCGCGCGCGCTGCGAGTCGGGAGACTACGAGCGCGCTCTCGAGATTCTCGACGCGCTGCTTGACGGACCCGCACGCGAGGCGCCGGAGCCGGCCCGGCGGATAGAGCTCGAGACCTTACGGGCGCGCTGCCTGTTCGAGCTCGGAGACTATCCCGCCTGCGAGGCGCGCCTGAAGGCGCTTCTCGCCGGCCCCGCCGGCCCCGGAACGCCCGGCCGCGTCGAATGTCTGGCGCGCCTCGCCGAGACGTTGAGCCTCCGGGGCAACCACGACGAGGCGCTCGCGGCGCTCGACGATGCGCTCCGCCTCGGCGACACGCCGGCGCTCCGCCGCCGGACGATCGCGGCGCTGCTCCGCGCCTGCCGGGCAGACGCCGTCCTGCCGCACGCCGATGCGCTCCTCGCGGCCGATCCCGCCGAGCCCTTCGCCCACTTCGCCCGCGGCCTCGCGCTTGCAGGCGGGAACCGGCTTCACGACGCGGTCGAGGAGCTTGCCTGGGGGCTCGCTCTGCCGGGAGCGGCGCGGGACGCGCGCGCGGCGCTCGCCCAGACGTTCGGCAAGCTCAACCGGCCCGCGCAGGCGCTCGCGCATCTCACGGAGATCCTCGCCGAGAATCCTCTCGATCAGGAGGCATGCTACGCGGCCGCGCAGCAGCTCCGCCGGCTCAAGAGCCCCCGCGCGGCGGAGGCGGCGGCCGGCATGCAGCGCTACTTCCTGTCCCTGCAGGAGGCGTTCGGAGAGACATCGCGCGACCCCGCATTCGAGGCGGCCGGCCGCGCGGCGCAGGCCGCGCTCATGCGCGCCGATGGGTGGAAGCGCGTCAGCGCCTACGATCGAGCGCTTGCGGAAATCCGGCGCGCGCAGGCCGTCGCGCGCGGCGACCCCGAGCCCTGGCTCTACGAAGCGGACTTCTGGGCGGCCGCAGGGCTGCTTGCCGAGGCCGAGTCGGCGCTCGCCCGCATCGATGCGCGGGCCGGAGCCGCCGGCGATGATGCGGCGGCGCGGTCACGAGAACTGCGGGCGGCCCTGGCGGCGGCAATGGAGCGGCTGCGCGCGCAGGCCG
>JBFZCA010000494.1:0-3750 GCA_041308205.1 Planctomycetota bacterium
CGAGGAGGAGGCGGCGCGGGCGCTGCGCGAGACGGCGGTGTGAAGCGCACCCCGCGGGTGGGGGAGACGAGAGTCGCCGCGAAGGCACGAAGGCGCCAAGGACGGACGTAGCCACGAAGACACGAAGGCACGAAGGACGGAGGAAGAACCGCGGAATCGCTGCACGGCGCTCGATGACCCGCGGCGTCCTTGGCACGTTGGTGCCTTCGTGGCATCGTCCGTCATTCTTACTTGTGGCTTGATCTACTTCCGAGGTACTATCGGGGGCCGCCCCCGGCCGGGTGATCGGCCGGCGCTACCGCGGCGCGACGGGCTTGAACTTGATCCTCGTCGGGCGGTCGGCATCCTCGCCGAGCAGCCGGCGCCGTTGCGCGTGGTAGGCCTCGTAGTTGCCTTCGAACCAGGCGACCTGGCTCTCGCCCTCGAAGGCCAGGATGTGCGTGGCGATGCGGTCCAGGAACCAGCGGTCGTGGCTGATGACGACCGCGCAGCCGCCGAAGTTCTGGATGCCCTCCTCGAGCGCCCTGAGCGTCGTCACATCGAGGTCGTTGCTGGGCTCGTCGAGGAGGAGGAGATTGCCGCCGCTCTTCAGGAGCTTGGCGAGATGGACGCGGTTGCGCTCCCCGCCCGAGAGCTTGCCGACCGACTTCTGCTGGTCCGCGCCGCGGAAGTTGAACCGGGCGCAGTAGGCGCGCGCGTTCATCGTGCGCCCGCCCAGATCCAGGAACTCCTTGCCCCCCGCGATCTCCTCGTAGATCGTGTGCGTCGGGTCGAGGGCGTCGCGCGACTGATCGACGTACGAGATGACCACCGAGCCGCCGACGCGCAGGGCGCCCGACGTCGGGTTCTCCAGTCCGATGATCATGCGGAAGAGCGTCGTCTTGCCGGCGCCGTTGGCGCCGATGACGCCGACGATGCCGCCGCGCGGCAGATCGAAGTCGACGTGCTCCATGAGGATGCGGTCCCCGAACGCCTTCGAGAGGTTCTCGGCGCGCACGACCACGTCGCCGAGCCGCGGACCGGGCGGGATCTGGATCTCGAGCGAGTCTTCCTGCGTGTCGACCTGCTGCGAGGCGAGCTCCTCGTAGCGCTTCAGGCGCGCCTTGCTCTTCGCCTGCCTGCCCGCGGGATTCATCCGGACCCACTCGAGCTCCCGCGACAGCAGCTTGCCGCGCCAGGAAGCCTGCTTGTCCCTCACGGCCAGGATCGCCTGCTTCTGCTCGAGCCAGCGCTCGTAGTTGCCCTGGTAGGGGTGGGCGCGGCCGCCGTCGAGCTCCAGGATCCATTCGGTCACGTTGTTGAGGAAGTAGCGGTCGTGGGTGACGACGACCAGCGTGCCGGGGAACTTCGTGAGGTACGTTTCGAGCCACGCGACCGACTCGGCATCGAGGTGGTTCGTGGGCTCATCCAGGAGCAGCACGTCGGGGTTCGAGATGAGGAGCCGGCAGAGCGCGACGCGGCGGCGCTCGCCGCCCGAGAGGGTGGCGACGTCGGCATCGGGCGGCGGCAGGCGCAGCGCGTCCATCGCCTGCTCGAGGTGGTGGTCGATCTCCCACAGGTCGTGGGTGTCGATGAAGTCCTGGAGCCGGTTGAACTCGTTGTTGAGCTTCTCGGTCTGCTCCGGCGTCAGGCTCGCGCCGAGGAGATCGCACAGCTCGTTGTAGCGCTCGATGGCCTTCCGGGCCTCGGCGATGCCTTCCTCGACGTTGCCCAGGACGTTCTTGCCGGGGTCGAGCTGCGGCTCCTGGGGCAGGAGCCCGATCTTGAGGTTCTTGGCGATCTGCGCCTCGCCGAGGAAATCCTTGTCCATGCCCGCCAGGATCTTGAGGAGCGATGTCTTGCCCGCGCCGTTGCCTCCGATGACGCCGATCTTGGCGCCGAAGAAGAACGCGAGCGTGATGTTGTCCAGGACGATGTTCTTGTCGTACTGCTTGGTCAGGCTGCGCAGGGTGAAGACGTACTCGCCGGCCACGGAGGACCTCCTTTGAATGGATGAGTATCGGGCCCGGACCGCGGGGCGTCAAGCCGCGGAGCGGGACCGTCGTGCCGGACGGCGCGGCGGACCGTCGCGCTCCGCATGGCGCGCGGGGCCGCGCGGCGGTACCATTGGCGCACTCACATGCGCGATCACGCCGCCGATGACACATGCGCGGGCGCTCCCGATGTCGAGCTGCTCGCGCCCGCGGGCGACCCCGATGCGGGGTACGCGGCGCTGCACCACGGCGCCGATGCCGTGTATCTCGGGCTCGGGAGATTCTCGGCGCGCGCCGCGGCGACGAACTTCACGCCCGAGGAGCTGCGCGAGCTCGTCGCCTGGGCGCACGCCCTGTCGCCGCGGCGGCGCGTCTTCGCGGCGGTCAACACGCTCGTCCGCCAGCACGAGCTGGCCGCCCTCATCGAAACGCTCGCGCTGCTGGCCGACTGCGGCGTCGATGCGGTCATCGTCCAGGACCTGGGCGTGGCCCGGATCGCGCGGACCTACTTCCCCTCGCTCGCGCTGCACGCGAGCACGCAGCTTGCGGTCCATAACTCGGCCGGCGCCGAGGCGCTCGGGGCGCTCGGCTTCACGCGCGTGACGCTGGCCCGCGAGCTCACGCTCGATGAGATCCGCGCGATCAGCGCCGCGGCTTCGGTGGAGACCGAGGTCTTCATCCACGGCGCCCTGTGCTATTCGTACAGCGGGCTGTGCCTGTTCTCGGCGCTTCTCCGGCATCGGAGCGGCAACCGCGGCGAATGCACGTACCCGTGCCGGGAGCTTTTCACGGAGGCCGGCGGCGCGCGCGGCGCCCTGCCCTTCTCGATGAAGGATCTCGCGCTGCCCGCGCGCATTCACGCGCTCAGGAAAGCCGGCGTCGCGTGCATGAAGATCGAGGGCCGCATGAAGAGCGCCCTCTATGTCGCGGCGGCGACGAGCCTGTACCGCGCGACGCTCGACGGCGCGCGCAGCGCGGCCGAGCGCGAGGAGCTGGCCGCCGATGTCAGGACCGTGTTCAGCCGGCCGTGGACGGTGCTCTACCTCGACGGCCGCGGGGCGCGCGATGTGACCGATCGAGAGACTGTGGGGCATCGCGGCCATCCCATCGGCGTGGCGGAGGAACTGCGGCGCATCGGGCGCGGCGGCCCGTGGCTGTGCTTCACGACGGCGGCGGCGATCGAGCGCCACGATGGCATTCAGGTCGATCTGCCGGGCAGGGAGAAGCCGTTCGGGTTCCCCGTGAAGGCGCTGCGCCTGCTCGACGCCCACGGCTGTCCCGGCCGCACGGCGTTCGAGGCGCCCGCGGGCGCGCGCGTCGCCGTCGCCCTGCCCGAGGACGCTCCCCGGATTCCCGAGGGCGCGCGCGTCTACCAGTCCTCATCGCAGCGAACGAAACGCTCGTACCCCTTCGCGCGGCCGAGGCCCGGGGAATACAAGGCCCGTCTGACGGCGGACGTCTCGGTGCGGGTTTCGCCCGAGGGCCTGCACGGCACGGCGTCGGCGCTCGCGCTGCGGCAGGAGCACGCGGCCGAAAGGGTGAGTGCGCAGCATGCGGCGCCGGGCTCGTTCGCGCCCGCGCGCAAGGCCGAAGGGCTTGCGGCGGCGGCGCGCGGCGTGTTCGAGAAGCTGGGCTCGACCGAATTCGGCCTGGGAGAGTTCGCGTGGGAGAACCCGGACGGGCTCTTCGTGCCGGTGTCGGCGCTGAACGCCTTCAGGCGCGATCTCATGGCGGCGCTGGGCGCGCGCGTGCACGAGGCGCGCGGCGCGCGCATCGA
>JBFZCA010000495.1:0-2698 GCA_041308205.1 Planctomycetota bacterium
ATCTCTGCACTCCGGCCACCTGAGGTCGCACGTCACCTTCGTCAGGCCGTGGGGGAAGTTGTTGCCCTTGCCCGGGTCGAGGATGCCGATCGAGCCGGAGAACCAGTCGTGGTGCGCGACGCCCGCGAACATCACGCGCTGGGTGCCCGGAATGGGCCGCGGCTCGGCGAGGTGGTCGGGCCACACGCTCTGGTTGCCCCAGAAGGCGATCGTGCCGGTGCCGTCCTGGTTGGTCGTCCAGAGGCTCTGGACGCGCCAGAGCGGCTTGTCGGTGTACTCCCAGCGCGAGTAGACGACGCGGCCGTCGTCGAGGAGTGCGGGCACGAAGTCCGGCTCGCCGTTGTAGCTCGTCAAGTAGATGTCGCCGCCGTCGGCATTGCAGCGCGCCAGGATGTACGAGTAGATGAAGGGGCCGCAGCGCACGTGCGAATTGCCGCGCGTCGTCGTGAAAAGGAGGTGGCCGTCGGGCAAGTAGAGCGGGTCGATGTCGTCGTAGTCGCTCGACGTGAGCTCGCGCAAGTTCGCGCCGTCGATGCCGATCTCGTAGAGGTGGAAGCTCTTGGCGTCGTGCGCCTTGTAGCAGAAGAGGACGCGCGCCGCATCGAAGGACAGGTCGGGGCGCCAGAAGCTCCCCGGCTTCTCGGGCGCGAGCTTCACGACCGCGGCGCCGGGGTGCAGGCCGTCCAGAACGAGCAGGCGGCCGCCCGGCGTCGCCGTGATGCCCATCCGGTGAATCGATTCGTGAATGTCGTTGACGGGGCCGCGCGGCATGGGCTGGTCGATGCAGAGAATACGCGTGAAGCCGAGGAGCGGGTTCTTGAACGCGATCCGGCGCTTGACTCGCCGCACGGCGAAGTAGAGGCCGGTGCCGTCGTCGCCGGCGGCGCCGGGCGTTGCGACCTGCGCCGCGAGGCGGTCGAGCTCCGCCAGCTCGGGCGCCAGGTCGGGCGCGGGCGAGCCTTGTGCGAGGCGCGCCGCAAGCTCGCGCGCCCAGTCGATTTCCTGGGCGGCGCGCGCGCGCCGCGGAACGTTCATTGCCTGGAAGAGCCAGTCGCGCTCGAGCGCCGCCTCGGCTTCCTCGGCGGAGAGCGTGCGCGTCGGGGGCGTCTCGGGATTCCTGTGGACGTAGGGAAGGTAAATACCGCGCGCGGCCGCGGTCTCTCGCTCCAGGCGCGCCTTGAGGCCGGCGGGCACGCCCGTGAACGCCTTCCATTCCTCGCGCGCGATGCCCTCGGCGGCCGCGAGCACGGGAAACGAGTTCCAGGTGCCGGCGTAGCCCTGCAGGGGCGGGCGGACGCCCGTCATGACCGTGCACATTCCCGTGTCGGGGTCGTGGACGAGGAGCCCGGCCGTGCGTGCATCGAGGCACGAGTAGTCGCCCTCGTGGGTATGCGCGGCCTCCATGTTGGCGTACAGCGACAGGCGGACATCGACGAGCGGCCGGTCGTGCCGGCTGGTGAGCCGGAACTCGACCGCCGCGACGGGGCCCTCGCCCATCAGCGCGCGCACGCGGATGCGGAGCTTCCCGTCGCCGGTCTCGAAGAGGCCGGCGGCCTCGGTGTCGCTCAGCGCGCGCACCGGTTCGACGACGCGCAAGTTCTCGGGCGCGCTCGCATCGTACTGCGGCGTTCCGGCGCGGCGCCTGCCCTCGTCGTCCCAGAAATGGACGAAGTACGTGAACTGGCTGAGCTGCCCGCCGCGGGCGCAGGCGAGCGCCTGGCGTTGCTTCATGTCCCAGCGGAAGAAGCCGGTCCAGCCGAGGGCGAAGTCGGTGACGCCGTTCGTGATCCAGACGGGCGGCTCGACGGCAACGGCGGGTGACGTCTCGGCCGCGTCCATGTCCGCGACCGCGGCGAAGGCGATTCGCGCCTTCTCGACGACCGTGCACAGCTCGGCGTGCGAGTCCGCGTAGGCGAAGAGGACGACCTCGCGCGCCGATTCGCCCTCCTCCAGCGTCGCGAGGCGCCATGTCAGGACGCCGTCCGTGTTGCCCATGGCCTCGAGGCCCGCCGCGGCGCAGGGGCCTCCTGCCGCGAGGGCGGCGAACAGACCGAGAAGCGGGAGATGACGCATGCCGAGGCCTCCGCGGTCGCCCGGCGCGCCGCCTGGAGCCGGCGATGCGCGCGGAACGAGTCTGCGTTCATTCTCGCCCGCCGCGCGAGGCGTGTAAAGCGGCCGGCGGCGAGGCCGTGCGCGACGGATTCTTGCTTGCAGGCCGTCGCGGTGGTACTGTTGAGGCCCGGCGGTGACCGGGCGGGCGGTCCGCTCCGCACCGCCCGCCGAATTTGGCGGTGCACGCGTGCTTGAGACAAGGCCGCTCGTATGCGCGGGCCGTGTCCGCGCCTCGGGCATTATCTGGAGGTAGTACCATGCGGTGCGTGAAGTTACTCGGAGCGATCGTTCTGCTCGCGGCCTTCTGGTCCTGCAGCAGCGGTCCCGATCAGCGCGTCCCACACGTGGACCCGCTGGAAACGGTGCCGGAGAAGGCCGAGCCGCTCCCGGGCGAGCAGTCTTCCCTGCCTGCCCCGGCGGCGACGGAACCGGGGGCGGCCGTGGCCGCCCCCGTTCCTCCTCCTTCGCCGCCGGTACCTCCTCCGCCGCCTGTCGTCGCCGCACCGGCGCCTCCGGCGCCGCCTCCTCCTCCCGTGGCTGTCGCGCCGCCGCCGGCGGCGCCGCCGCCGCCGCCTCCTCCTCCTCC
>JBFZCA010000496.1:0-11177 GCA_041308205.1 Planctomycetota bacterium
GCGCGCGCGTGCGCGTGCGCCGCGCGCGTCGCGCCGCGGCTTCCGGATCCGGAGGAAGTGTACAAGGCGCTCGTCCTCGGGCTGCGCGATTACGTGGACAAGAACGGTTTCTCCCGCGCCGTCGTGGCGCTGAGCGGCGGCATCGACTCCGCGCTCGTCGCGGCCGTGGCCGTCGATGCGCTGGGGCCCGCGCGCGTCGTCGGCGTGACCATGCCGTCGCAGTACTCCTCGGCCGAGACGCTCGGCGACGCGGAGGAGCTGGCGCGGCGCCTGGGCATCGAGTTTCACACCGTGCCGATCCGGGAAATGTACGAGGCGCTCGCGGGCCGGCTCGCGCCGTTCTGGCAGGGGCGCGGCCCGGACGTCACCGAGGAGAACCTCCAGGCGCGCATCCGGGGCGTCATCATCATGGCGTTCTCCAACAAGTTCGGCTGGCTCGTCCTGACGACGGGCAACAAGAGCGAGCTTGCCACGGGATACTGCACGCTGTACGGCGACATGGCCGGCGGATTCGCCGTGATCAAGGATGTGCCCAAGGTGCTGGTCTACGAGCTGGCGGCCTGGCGCAATGCGCGCGACGGCGCCGCGGCGATCCCCGAGTCGATCATCGACCGGCCGCCGAGCGCGGAGCTGAGGCCGAACCAGAAGGACTCCGACAGCCTGCCCCCGTACGAGATCCTCGACCCGATTCTCGAGCGCTACGTCGAGAAGGACATGGGCCTGGAGGCGATCGTCGCCGAGGGCTTCGACCCCGCGGCGGTCGCGAAGGCGATCCGCCTCGTCGAAGGCAGCGAGTACAAGCGCCGCCAGGGTGCGCCCGGCATCAAGATCACGCCGCGCGCGTTCGGGCGCGACCGGCGCATGCCGATCACGAACCGATACCGGCCGAAGTAGCGCGAAGGCGCGGGGACGAATCGGCCGCGAAGGCACGAAGGGTCTCCGTCGCATCCGGAGCGCGCGGGGGTCCACCGCTGATCCTTGGTGTCCTTGTGTCTTACTGGCACCGTCCTTCCGTCCTCCCCGGATGCGGGGGGACAGCCGCGCGGGTGGAAGACGAGAGAGCCACGAAGACACGAAGGGGGCCGCGGAAGCGGGGAAAGCGCCACGGCAAGAGGAATCGAGAAATGCGGCCGGCGTGCGGCTCAGACCAGCACGTCCCAGTGCGCGGGCGACAGCAGGAGCGCCACCTTGAAGCCGCCGCGCATGACGAGCTCGTCGGCCTTGTCGGGGACCATCACGTTCTCGACCGGCAGCTCGTGCGCGGTGAGCGCGGCCAGGAGGGCGTCCGCGATTCCGGGAATCAGCGCGCCGCCGCCCGTCAGGACGATGTCGGCGCCGTAGGCGGCGGCGTCCGGCGCGCCGCCGAGCACGTGGAGCGCCGCGGCGACGAGATTGTCGATCAGCGGGGCCGTGCTGCGCGCCATGGCCTGGCCGATGTCCACGATCCGGCGGTGGTTCTTCTGGATGACCTGGACCAGGCAGGGGCCCTGCGAGGGCGCGAAGCTCGCGTACTTCCGCCGCATGCTCCTGAGCATGTGGCCGCTGATCGTGATGTCGGGGACGAGCGCACGGAGCTCCTCCCTGAGTTGGTCGTCGAGCGATGCGGTGCCCCCGGAGATATGCACGATCTCCCGCGGCTCGCGCATCGATTGCTCCACGAGGGCGACCTGGATGCTCGCGTGTCCGATGCCGATCAGGGTGAACCCCCTGGCCGCCGTCAGGACATCCTTCAGGGCGATGCCCGCGAGCGTGAGCCCCGGCACGACGAGCGCGCGGTCGAAGGCCCCGCCGGCGATGCGTGCGAGCTGCTCGGGCGCATCGCCGTTGCCCGAGGACGGCGTGCTGAGCACGGCCCACGCCTGGCGTCCTTCGTTGCCGGCGATGGCGCGAAGGAGCCGCAAGAAGGTCGCGCATTCCTGCTCCGAGACCAACCCCGCCAGGAGCGGCTCGATGGGCGCGAGGCGGCGCCGGAAGACCTCCTCGCCGAGGACGAAGGCGTCGGGAGCGCCGGTCGGCGCGAAGACGGAGCTGTGGAACCGCACCTCCTGGGCGTCGGCGTCGCCGAAGCACATGCGCGTGGCGACGGAGCCCATGTCGATACTCACGCGAAGCGGAGCTGATGGCCGAGTCATGGGTCGTTCCTCCATGATCGAGGGGTGCGCATCGTCGCTACCTTCGGCCGGAACGCGCGGCCGGAGGTTCCTGCTCGTCGTGAATCACGAAGATCCCATCGCCGTACGGCGCGCATTCCGAGGAGAAGGCGAATGTGCGCTCGGGAATGACGCCCGCAACGCCGCGGCCGCCCGCGAGGTGCTCCTGGAGCAGCGCCTTGAACTCGCGCAGCGAGTCCCCGGTGAGCGAGTCGAGGAACTCGGGCCCGAGCGCGTCGTGCTCCGTCAGGCACCGGCGCAATTCGGCCTTGAGGAGCGAGCGAACGCTGCTTGCGCGGAGGAGCTCGATCTTGCTGACGCCCGCGGCCTGCAGGCGATCGAGCGTCGAGACGAGTACCGCGTCGAGGTTATTCATGGCGACCTCCTTGCCAGGTGAGAGTGCAAACCCCGTGCCCGATCCGGAAGTTGTTCCCGAGAAAAGAGTTAGGAGATAATCGTGAAAAACGTCGCGACGGGCGGCGTCAAGACTCTTGACACACTGTTCGGGATCCGACCCCGCCTTCGCCGAGGCTTCGGCGGGCAAGGCTTCGGCGGTCGACCCCCGATCCTTGGTGTCTTTCGTGTCTTTGTGGCATCGTCCTTCCTTTCTTCCCGGACGCGGGGGCAGCCGCGCACGCGCAGCTTGGCGCCTTCTCGGCGACCTTTCTTCTCACCTACACGACCCCGTGGCGGGCCAGGCAGGCGAGCGCGCCGCGGCCGTACGCCTCGGATGCGACGAACGTCGCCCGGGCCTTGAGCGCGGGGTGGGCGTTGGCCGGAGCGCCGCAATGGGCCGCGCGCGCAAAGAGCCCCAGGTCGTTCGGCGAATCCCCGAGG
This sequence comes from Planctomycetota bacterium, assembly GCA_041308205.1. Taxonomy (GTDB): domain Bacteria; phylum Planctomycetota; class UBA8108; order UBA8890; family UBA8898; genus UBA8898. The sequence continues at coordinate 2,988 of JBFZCA010000496.1, forward strand.
CTCAGCGTCTCGTCGGGCGCGATGCCGAGCATCTCCTGGATGCAGGCCAGGGCGCGGTCCTTGCCCGCTCCCGCAGGATTGCAGTCGACGAGGCGCGCGTGCGATGCGGTCACGAAGGCCTCGCCGTCGAAGGCGGCCGCGAGGGCCGCCTTGAGGAGCGGCGTCTCGCGCTCGTTGCAGCGCCAGATCACCGCGCGCGCCCCGGATGCCGCCCGCGCGGCAAGATCCTCGGCGTGCGCGAACGGAACGCCGAGAAGCCGGCTGTAGCGCTCCACATCGGGAGACGCGCGGGCATGGAAACGGTCGTCGAAGAAGAGGTGCGCCTCGCCCCGGCCCGCGCCCAGCGCGAGCGCGCGGCGTATCAGCTCCGGCGGGAGCTCGAGCGCGCGCAGGCGCCGTCGCTCCGGCCACGACTCGATCACCGCGCCGTTGGCGGCGGCGAGGTGGCAGGGAACGTCCCAGGCGGCGGCGATCTTCTCGATCGACGCGGTGATGCGTCCCGATGCGAGCAGGAACGCGCCGCCGCGCGCGACGTACGCGCGGATCGCGGCGCTCACCTCGGGAAGGACGATGCCGAGCGGTTCGCTGAGCGTCTCGTCGAAATCGCTGGCGATGAGTCGGATGGCCATGCGGTCAAGGATGCGCCGTCGCGGGGGCTGCGGCAAGTGCCGAAGCGGCGCGCAGATGCGTTTTCCGGGCCGATCCGGCAAGGAACTGAGATATTGAAAGATCGAGGCCTATCTCTTACAATCAAGAAACCAGTTTTATCGCATGGGGGAGAACTCAAGGAGAGAGTGCAATGCGGCCTGCGGAATTCATCGTGCGTAGTGCTTCGGGCGTGGTTGTCGCCGTGCTGCTCATGCTCGCCGGATGCGGCGGCGGCGGCGGCGGCGGCGGCGATGAGGAAACGCGTACGGCCATCACCTCGCCCGCGGACCTTCTTCTCGTGTTTCAGGCCGGCCGGCCGGGCGATGCGGAGAGCGTCGTCCAGAGCTCGCTCACGCTGTCCGAAGATCCCGTGCGGCGCACCGCGTATCCGGGGCCGGGCGAGCTCGGGCTGCGGCCGCTGGTCGAGTTCGAGCTCACGAGCGAATCCATCAGCTTCCTCGGCAACGAGGAGGGCGTGTACGAGCCCGCCATCACGATCCCGTGCCGCGGCAAGACCGGAGAGATCATCGCGGCCGTGGACTACACGTTCACATTCCACGGCTCGGGGGCGGTGGAGCAGGGCACGACGCCGCCCATGCTGGTCGCCCGGGGCACGGTGCTCGTGCTCGGCGCGAATCGAGCGGCGCAGCTTCTCTACATCCTCGATCCCGCGCGTCCCGCGCAGGCGCTGCATCTCGAGGGCTCGAGCCTCGGGCTTCCCGACAGATATCCGGACTACAACGACGGGATGCCGGGAGGCAGCCCGCGCGCGGTGGTCGGGATTCAGGTCTACACCGCGGAGCACGGTCTTGTCGGGCTCGTCGCGGTCGATGCCGTGACCGGCGAGGTGACCGAGGAGACGGTGGCTGCGGCGAGCCTCCCGAGACCGGGCCTGAGCGGGGGCACTCACTCGGGCCGCGTGACCGTGTGGACGATCGATGCGCGTTCGGGCGCGCCGCTCGCCGGCACGGCGGTCGTGCTGTCGCAGGGCAGCCTGACGGTGCGCACGCGCACGGATGCGAGCGGCAAGGCGGTCATCTCGGGGCTTGCACGGGGAGTCGCGTACGCGGCGTCGGCGGGCGGTCGCGCGCTCAAGGCGTACACGCTCGCGCGCGCAACGGCCGCGGTCGCGGTGCTGCCGCTGCGGGCCGAGCAGGCCTGCGCCGATGCGCTTGCCTTCGGGGCAGTTGAAGCCGGCGACGGCGACACGGTCCCCGTCCCGCTCTACGTGAGCTGCGCGCAGGACACGGACGCGTGTTCGCTCGCGCTGAGGTTCGATCCGGCGGCCCTCTCGATCGCGGGGATCGAGGATGTCGGTTACGATGCGACGTACGCGTTGGTGCTGGATGCGGCGCTCGTGCCCGCCATGCCGGTATTCCACGATATCACGATCAACAACGATGAGGGCTGGGTCGTCGCCGGGTTGCTGTTCGACGATTTCCAGGATCCCGATCCGACCAGCGTTCTTCCCGCGGGCACCGCGCGCGCCCATTTCCTCGATCTGAACGTGCATGTCGCGGGCAGCGGGGAACGGTTGATCGCATTCACGAACGGCGAGGAACACCCGGCGGGAGTCGCCGTGTACAACGTGCTCAGCACCGCCGAGGGCGTATCGATGCGTCCGTGCGGCAAACCGGCGCTGATCGTGCCTCCCGGACAATGTCCGGCCGTCGAGCAGATGGCCGAGGACGGCGGAACGCTCTTTGCGCTTGCCGAGTTCGCCGTCACGCCCTCGGTCGGCGCGAGCATCGTGCGGGTCACGGGGTCGGATGAGGACGCGGTCGCGGGGGTGATCAGAACGCTCAGGACGCCTCGCCTGAGCATGTGCTCCGATGTGATCGGCCGCGATGCCGCCGGCGGCGGCGTTCTGGATTCCGTGGGGGCGCGTTTTCTGGCGGCGCCCGGCGCCTACGATCTCGAAGTGACGCCGCTTGCCATCGGCGAGAAGCTCGCCGTTGATGCGTACGGTGTGGCGCCGGCGTCGTTCGGCGACGCGCCCGAAGCGCGCGAGCGCACGATGCTCTTCGGTCCGGCGGGCGTTGCCTGCGGGATCGGGATTCAGCTCGGCGCCGGCGATCTGAGCTTCGTTGCGGCGACGCGCAGCGTGCTCGCGGAGGCGGAGTTCCCGCGCCGCTGGGACCTGCCGGCAATGCTCATCGCCGAGATCGAGGCATCGAACGGGATGAGCGCGTACCGCCGATGGGTCGATGCGCGCGCCCCGGCGCCTGCCCGTGCGGATTTCGCGTTCCTCGATGTGCCGGCGCTCATCGCGCCCGCGTCCTCGAGCTCGGTGCTCGACGCGACGCCGCGCTCCGCGGAGCTGCGCTGGCAGCGCGTGCCGGGAGCGTGCTGCTACATCGTCGCCTTCGCCGATGCCCGCGGGAGCGAGCTCTGGGAGATCATCGTCCCGGCGAGCGCGAACGACCCGCAAACCCTGGTTGCGCCGCCGCTGCCGTACACCTGCGAGCTCATGTCGCGCGTACCGTACGAATGGACGGTGACGGCGATCGCGGCGAGCGATGCGGACAGCGGGTTTTCGAGCGCCGCACTGGATCTTCTCAGCCTGGCGTTCGCCGAGGAGCGCCGCGCGACCTGCGCGGCGCGCGTCCTGCGCTGGGAATGAGCGCGGGGGGCCGGCGCGAGCGGCGGGGGCTTCTGTCGCGGCCTTGTATGTGATAGGCTGGTTGCCTGTTTCATGGCAAGCGCTCGTTTGACAGGAGACCCACAATGGCCAAAAAAGGACGGCGCCGCGGCGCGGGAAAGCGCAACAAGCACGACACCCGCAAGCCGAAGCACGGCAAGAAGAGGGCGTACTAAAGGCCTTGGCCCCGCGATCCGTGCACGACGCAAGAATACGCTCGCTGCGGAGGGGGACCGCCTTCGCCGAGGGCTTCGCCGCCTGCGCGGCGCTCGCGCTTGCCGCCGGCTGCTGCGGCGCCGCGAGGAACCCCGGCGAGCCTCCGATCCGGACTGTGGCCCTGCCCGTGCACACGGGCGGCATCGCGGCGGCGCAGGCGACGTACTCCCTCCCCGTGCCGTTCGAAGCCGCGGCCGCGCGGATCGTCGCGTGGGCCGATCTTGTCGCGGCGCAGGCCGGCACCGCGTACGTCCGTTCGATCGACTCCGACGAGGATCCCGCGCCCGCGCTTGCCGATGCGCTCGCGAAGGCGGGCGCGCCGCCGGGAGAGACCGCGGAGGCGCTCGCGTCCTGGCGGCAGGGGGCGCGCGAGCGGTTTCGCGAGGCGCGCGCCCTGCTCGGCGAGGCGTGGAAGCACATGCCGCCCGGCATCGGCGTTCTTGCGGGCGACCCGGGGGGCGCGCTCGGCGCCGTCGTGTTCACGAGCGGAAGCCGCACGATTCTCGCGCTCGCCGACGTTCGCCGGGGCATCGGCGCGGCCGATGCCTGGCTTGTCGAGATCCACTTTCACGTGTCCGGCGAGTACGTCGCCGGCATCAACGTCTATCACCTGGCCGCGGGAGCGCCTCCCGTGCTGACCGTCCAGCTCTACTCGTGGATCCGCCAGATCGAGGGCGTCTTCGGCACCTTTGCGAGGGGCATGGCGGAGCGCGAGCTCGGCGTGCAGGCCGAGGCGACGTGGCGCGAGGTCGCGGCGTATCTGGCGAGGTAGGCTGTAGGCTATAGCCTGCAGCCTTGGATGCAACGCCCGCCTTCCGCCGCCGTCTCTGAAGACGCGATGGTCCGGTAACGCGCGCCGCTCGTTCGGAACGGCCCGTCCGCCCGTCGCCCGGCGGCGTGCTCTGCGCACGGCCTGCGTCCATTCCCGATATACCATCAGGAAAGCCGCGCCTTCGCGGCAGGGAGCATCCGGTCGTCCGGAGGGCACGGGGCTTCGGGAGCCGCCGGGCGGCGGCGTGCAGGGAGAGAATCGTCGGCAGGCATGGCTGCACTTACTACCACGGCTCAAGGGAGCGGCCGCCGCGGCGCGGGCGCCGCGCTGCTGCTCGCGGGTCTCGCCGCCGCGGCGGGGACGGGGCGGTACGTGCTCGGCGCGGCGCTCGCGAGCGCCGCGCTCGCGGGTCTCGCGTGGCATTTCCTGCTCGCCGCCTTGCCGGCGCTCGCCGCCTACGTGCAGTTCCGCACGTACCGCATCAGCGCCGACTGTGCGGCCGAGGAGGAGGCCCTCGCGATGCGCACGGGCGGCGAGAGCCTTTTCAGCGGGGTCGTGCGCGTCGCTCCCGAGGAACGGCGCGCGCGGGCCGCGCACACGCTCGCGCCGCTTGTGGACGCCGTGGTCCTCGCCGTCGCCGCGATCCTCGCGTGGCGCTTCTTCCGCGCCGCGCCGGCCGCGACCGTGCAGCCGGTCGTCGCGATCCCCTTCCTGGGCGTCATCGCGGCGGCGGCCTACGTCGGCGGGCGCTACCTGTCGGCCGTGAGCGAGCGCGAGGCGTACGCGCCTCTCGCCCCGGCGGGAACATGGTTCGCGGGGGGAGGGATTCTCGCGTTCGCCGCCGGTCTGGCATGCGCCGCCGGGCACGCGGCCTGGCCGGGCGCGCCGGCGCTGGCCGACCGGTTCGTGCCGTGGTGGTTCGCGGCGCTGGCGCTCGAGAAGGCCGCGGCGCTGCTCGGCAGGGCCTACGGCATGGGCAGGCGCGAGCCCGCGCCGGGGCGGAGCCGCATCGTCGAGCTTGTCGGCGCGCCCGCGGCCGTGTGCCGCCGCGCGCGCGAGGCGCTGGCGTACAACTTCGGCATCGCCGTGAGCGGCGCATCGGTGCGGCGGGCGCTGCTCGACGGCATGCTGCCGTTCCTGCTTCTCGCGGGCGCCGTCTTCCTGCTGCTTTCCTGCATCGCCTGGGTCGAGCCCGGCCGCACGGCGCTCATCGAACGCTGGGGCTCGCGGCGCGGCGAGGCGCGCTCGCCCGGGCTCTCCTTCAAGCTGCCCTGGCCCGTCGAGCGCCTGCGTCTGGTCGACACGAGCACGGTGAGAGTCGCGATCGTGGGCGAAGCGCAGGCCGGCGAGCACGGCCGCGAGGCCGGCGCGCCGCTCTGGAACGTGGAGCACGGCGAGGAGCTTCACTTCCTGACGCCGGCGTGGGGCGAGAGCATGGATGCCAAGGGGCTGCTCGTGCTGGCGGCATCCGTTCAGTTCTCGGTTGCCGAGCCGGCGGCGTTCGCGTACACCGCGGTGCATCCCGAGGCGGTCATGGATGCGCTGCTCCGGCGCGAGCTCGTGCGCCTCGCGGCCTCGACCGACCCGCGCGCGTTCTTCGCGCCCGAGCGGGCGCTCCTCGGGCGCCGGCTGGCCGAGGGCATCAAGGAGCGCGCCGCGCGCTACGGCGTGCTCGTGCGCCACACGGCGCTCGAGCACGTCCACATGCCCGTCGAGGTGGGGCCGGCCTTCGAGGATCTGACGCGGTTGCGCGCGGTGGTCGAGGCGGATCTGGTGAGCGCGCAGATCGAGGGGATTCGTCTCGCGGCGCTGGCGCGGTACGAGGGCGAAGTCCTCGCCGCCGAGGCGGAAGCCGAGGCCCTGCGCGAAGCGGCCCGCGGCGCGGCCGCCGCGTGCGCGGCGCGGGAGCTGGGGCCCTTCTGGGATGGGCTCGGCGCGGTCCTGCGGCCGCGCATGGTGTTCGAGACGCTGGCCGGGGCGGCGGGCGCGCGGCCCAAGCTGATCCTGCCCGAGGCGCCGGGCGGGCCGGCGGTCTTCGAGGTGGACACGGGCGGGCGCTGGCCCTTGCGGATAACGAGCGGAGAAGAGCGGTGAAGACGCAGCTTCCACGGATTCTCGGCGCGCTGGCCGTCGTCGCGGCCGCGTTGACCTACGCATTGACGTTCGTGCTGCACGAGGGCGAGGGGGCGCTCACGGTCAGGTTCGGAAGCCCCGTGCGCGTCCTGGCCGCGCCGCGCGACGCGGGCGTGCACTTCGCGTGGCCGTGGCCGATCGAGAAGGTGTACCGCTACGACATGCGCGAGCGCATCTTCGAAGGCGGCCTCGAGGAAGCGAGCACCGCCGACGGCCAGCTCGTCGTGGCGGGCGTCTTCGTCCTGTGGCGCGTCGGCGACCCGCGCAGCTTCCACGAGGCGGTCACCGGCCGGGAGCCGGCCGCCGAGGCGCTCATCGGCGGCGCGCTGCGCAGCGGCGTCAACGATGTGCTCGCGCGCCACCGCTACGCGTCGCTCACGCATGCGCCGCCCTCCGCGCAGGGCGACGGCGCCGCGGGCGAGCTCGGCCGCATCGAGGCCGAAATCGCGCGCATACTCAGGGAGCCCCTTCGGGCCTACGGCATCGATGTCGTGGACGCGGGCTTCCACCAGCTCGTCCTGCCCGAGAAGGCGGCCGAGGGCGTGTTCGCGCAGATGCGCCAGGCCAAGGAGCGCGACGCGGCGCGCGTCCAGTCCGAGGGCGATGCCCAGGCGCGCAAGCTCAAGGCCGAGGCGCAGCGCGACTACGAGCGCAGCCTGGCCGGCGCGCGTACCAAGGCCGGCGAGATCACGGCCAAGGCCAGGGCCGAGGCGGCGGGCGTGCTTGCCGCGGTCGACAACAAGGAACTGCTCGCCTTCCTGGACAGGCTCGCGGCGCTCGAGGAGCTGTTCGCGGGGCCGACGACGATCGTGTGGGATCTGAACACGCCGCCGCTGGATCTCCTCAAGGAGCTCATGCGCAAGGACGCGGCCGGCGCCGCCGGGACGGAGGAACGGCAGTGAACGCGCCCGTGCCCGCCGCCCCCGGAGCCGCCTCGCGTCCCGCGCAGGCGCTCGCCGATGCGCTCGGCGCGACGCTGCGCATCCTCAAGCTGTGCCTCGGGGCGGGCGTCATCCTGTACTTCGCGTCGGGCCTGTGCGTCGTGCCCGACGGCCACGCGGCGCTCGTGCTGAACCTGGGGCGGCTTGCGAGGGAGCCCGACGGCGCGCCGCGCATCTACGAGCCGGGCACCTACCTGACGCTGCCGCCGCCGCTCGGCGCGCGCGTCGTCATCCCCGTGCAGGAGGTCAGGCAGGAAGCGACCGACTCGTTCTGGTACAAGGAAGAGGCCGAGGATCAGCTCCGCGCGCTTCGGCGGCGCGCGGCCGCATCGCCGCTCGTGCCCGGCCGCGACGGCTATGTCATGTGCGGCGATGGCGCCATCCTGCACGTCAAGGCGCAGGCCGATTGGCGCATCGGCGATCCCGCGCGCTACTACGCGAGCTTCGGCGCGGGACGAACGGTCGACTCGGCGCGGGAGCGGGCCTTCGTCAAGGCGGCGCTCTCGGAGGCGGTCGTGCGGAACGCGCTCACCGTGCGCCCGCTCTCCCGGGATGATGCGGCAAGCGGCAAGGCCGACTACTTCGGGCGCATCCAGGCGCGGCTCGCGCCGCTCATGGCCGCGCGCGGCCTGGCGCTCGAGAAGGTCTCGCCGCTCGTGCGGCCGCAGGAGCCGCGGCAGATCGAGGAGTCGTTCGTGCGCGCCCAGAACGCGGCCGGCGCGGCGCTCGCGGCGGTCATCGAGGCGCGCAAGGAAAGCGCGACGCGCAGGGCGGACGCGGAGGCGCGCGCGATCGAGATGGTGAACGCCGCGGAGAGCGCGGCGCAGGAGCTGTGCGAG
>JBFZCA010000497.1:0-3544 GCA_041308205.1 Planctomycetota bacterium
CTGCGCCGGCATTCTGCTCTCGGATGTCTTTTCTATCATGGATTGCTGAGGAACGCCAATTAAAATCGCCGATTTTAATTTTTGAAGCGCCTTCAACACGACTTCCGCTGCGCCGGCAAGCGCATCCGAGAGTCTCGTTCCAGCCGCGCCCATGGGCGGACGACAAGATCGTCCGCCACGACGTCGCCGAAACGCGGGCTCCTCGGATGGGCGCTCCTCCAGGCGCGGCGGAGGCCGCCGCCTCGCGCTGAACGCCCGAACCTTCGAATCACTCCGGCGCCGCCGCCGCGCGCACGGCCGCGCACAAGGCTTCGACATGCGGCTCGAAGTACTCCGCCGCGTTCACCTGCGGCGCGCGGCGGCGGCCCAGCTCGTACGTCGCCATGCGCAAGCCAAGATGCGCCCCCGCGTACGTTCCCAGCGAGCCCGGCAGGCCGCCCAGGCGCCGGAGCGGGAGCTTGCTCGCGGAGGACAGCGCTTCCGCGATGGGCTTCGAAGCCTCGCCGTCGAAATCGACGCAGCGAAGCGGCGCGTGAATCGAGACCACGCACGAGAAGCGGTGCGCCGCCAGGAGCTCGACGAGGGCGCGCGTTTCCGGCTCCGAGGCCGGCTCGCTCCCGTGGCGCGCCGTCGCGGCGAAGTTCGGCGCCGGGAAATTGCGGTTCACATCGACGCCGCGGGCGTTCCCGCGCGTCCCCGCGGCGAGTCCGTCCGGATTCGCGCGCGGGACGAGCACGAGGAGCCGCCCGCCCGCGAGCGCCGGCTCCCCTCGCACGCGCTCCTCGAACGCCTCGACAAGCGCCGTGCTGATGGGCTCGTCGCCGTGCACTCCGCCGATGATGAGAACGCCCGGCTCCCCTCCCCGGAGCACCCGCGCCTCGATCGGCGCGCCGAGCGCCGAGCGCCCGATCGTGACGCTCTCCAGCGCGCGCGCTCCCGCCGGCGCGGCCTGCGGCCCCGCGCATCCGGCAATCCAGACCGCCGCAATGGAAAGAATCCACGCCCTGACGCCGGCCGTCATCGCTCCCCGTCCTCGCGCGCGAGCAGCGCCGCGCCGAGCGCCCCCGTGAACTGCGGCGACGGCGCGACCTCGATCGGCCGGCCGAGCGCGTCCTGGAGCGCCTCGCGCATCCCCGGCACGAGCGCGACGCCGCCCGTGAACACGACCGGATCGGCGAGCATGCGGCCCGCGAGCGCCGCCACGCGCGTCGCGATCGAGCGCTCGATCCCCGCCGCGATGTCGGCCGCGGCGGCCCCGCCCGCAAGCAACCCGATGATCTCGGTCTCCGCGAACACGACGCACATGCTGCTTATGGCCGCGGGCGCGCTGCTCTGCCGCGCGAGCTGCCCCAGATCCGCGAGCTGCACCTCCAGGCGCTGCGCCGCGACTTCCAGGAAGCGCCCCGTCCCCGCCGCGCAGCGGTCGTTCATCGCGAAATCCCTGACCGCGCCGGTCGGATGCAGCCTCAGCACCTTGCTGTCCTGGCCGCCGATCTCGATCACGCTCGCGGCCGCGGGCGCTTCCGCGCGCACGCCGCGGGCGTGACACGTGATCTCGGTGATCCGCGCGGTCGCAAAGTCGATTGCCGCGCGCGCATAGCCTGTCGCAACCGTCGCCTCGACATCGCGCAGAGTCGCGCCGTGCGCCGCGAGCAGCCGCTCGGCAAGCGCCCGCGCGCGCGCCGCGTGATCGACGCCCTGGTCCGCCGCGCCCCGGTCGATGAGCGCCCCATCGGGACCGGCGAGCACGACCTTGATCGCGCGCGACCCCGCATCGACTCCCATGAAGATCATGCGCCGACTCCTTCTCGCCTCGCGCGCCCGCCGCGGGCGCGGCACATCTCGACCATCGCCTCGAACCGCGTGCGCAGGGCGGGACGCAGCGCGTCCGCAACCGGCGGGACCTCGATCTCGACCACCGGGAACCGCGCGCTCGCCGCATCCGCAATCACCGCGCCCTCCCAGGCGCAGTGGCTCGCCCCGGGGACACGCGACACGACGATGCCCTCGGCGCCGAAGCGCTCCGCGTCCCGGAGAATCCGCCGCGCCCGCTCGGCCGCGCTGCCCGTCATGGGGTCCGCGAGCGCCGTCCGGGCGAGCGCCTCCATGGGCGGCACGTCCTCGGGAATGAGGTCGAGCGCGTGGCAGATCATGTACTCGGTCCCGCACACGCGGCCGCCGCAATCCTCCAGCAGGTTCATGACGCGGAGATCGGCGACCGGGTTCACCCAGAAGACGCGCACCGCATCGGCGGGCAGGACTCCCTCGCCCGCCGCCGCCCGCGCGCGGGCCTCGCCGCGCAGATCGCGCAGCACGGCGAGCGCTTCCGCGCGATCCGAGCAGAAGTGGAGCGCGAGCATCTCGGCAACGAGCATCTCGAGCGACGGCAGGGCGGCCGCCGGCGCCGCGAACACGCATTCGCGCAGTTCCGCGAGCACGGCCCGCACCTCGTTGGCGGCGCGAATGCCCGCCGCGAGCGCCGCATCGTCGATCGCCGCGCCGGTCAGCGCGCAGAGCGCCTCGCGCACGCGTGCGAGCTCTCCCCGCGTGAAGTCGACCTGCGCCTTGGCCGCCGTGAAACCCCCCGGCAGCTCGACGCCTTCCTCGCCCGGGTCGGGCGGCCGGCGATGCGGCGCCTCCCACCATAGAATCGGAACGCCGAGCCCCTGCAGGCGCTGCGCGATCGCCGAGAAATCATCGCACGTCGCCCCCACGCTCGCGATCAGAAGGTCAGGCCGCGGGAAATGCGCCCCGTTGACGAACGCGCCCAGCATCGCGCGCACGGGACAGAACGAATCGTCGATGCCCAGGCCGTCGGCGATCGCGAGGAGATCCGTCGAGAGCTCCTTGAAGCAGGGCAGCCACCACGCGCCATCGGGATAGAACGCCACGGTCGCCGGAAACGAGTACGCCATGACCGGCACGGTGCCGAGGTCCTTCATTGCGCCCACGATCTTCATGCCCGCGGCGCGCGCGGCCTCGAGCCGATCCTCCTCGGTCAGAAGGAAGTTCCACAGCCTGAGCGCCGCCGCCGAGTTGTCGAAGGCGAGCTTGAAAAGCCTGCGGTCGCCCCCGGCGGCGTGCCGCGAAAGAGGGCCGCCGTACGATGGCTCGGCGAGCCCCGCCGCCGTGAGCTCGGCATGGCGCGCATCCCATTCGCGGAGCGAGATCTTCATGGGCCGCATCGCACGGTCTCCACGAAGGCTTCCACACGATCGGCCAGCACGGCCGCGGCGCCGGGCTCGCCGGTCAGCTCCAGGCACATGAACGGAAGGCGCACCCACTCGCGCATGCGCGACGCCTCGGCATGCCAGGTATCGCACCAGGCGTAGTACGTGAAGATGATCCCGCGCACGCCCCGCGCCGCGAGGCGCGTCTCGAGCCATCGATAGAGCTCGGTGTTCGGCCGCCTGGCGGCGTCCGCAACGCCGTCGAAGTACGCCGCCGCAAGCTCGCCGCGCGGGTCGCCGTCCAGGCGCCGCCGATCGAACGGCAGCGGCAGCGCGCGCTCGCCGTACTCGGTCGCATCGAGGACGACCGCGCC
>JBFZCA010000498.1:0-5696 GCA_041308205.1 Planctomycetota bacterium
CCGAGAGTGTTCGATCCGTCTCGAGCCGGTTCCGAACGCTTCCTCCTGCCCTGGCGCGTGCAGCGCCTGTACGGCGCCGCGAAGGTGACGCTCAGCTTCGTGATGCCCGATCACACCTGCGTGCGATACCATGCGTACTTCGACACCGTGGAGTCCGGCCGCGGCCGGCCCGACCGCTATCACGGCCTCGTCGGCGACGGCGATCGGTTCACGGAGGGCTATCAGCGCCGCGAGATCAACGCCGGCGGATACGACACGTTCTGCGACTTCGACGGCGACGGCGACCTGGACCTGTTCAAGGCCGGCACCGAGCCGTTCGTCTACGCGTACGAGAACGCCGGCGGCAACCGAATGATCGACCGCGGCCGGCTCGCATCGGGCGGCGAGCCTCTGGTCCTCCCGTACATCGCCGGCAACCGGAGCTGGGCATCCATCGAGTTCTGCGACTGGGACGGCGACGGCGACCAGGATCTGTTCGCCAACTTGCAGACCGGTCCCTCGACCAGCCGCGTCGTCCGCCTCGAGAACGTCTCGATCCCCGGCGGCGCGCCGTCCTTCGCCGACCGCGGCACGCTTGCGACCGAGTCCGGCAAGGCGCTCGGCAGCCCCCTCACGTTCGTGGACTGGGACGCCGATGGCCGTCTCGACGTCCTCGGCGGCCAGGACTGGGTGGTCACCTTCCATCGCAACGTGGGCACCAGCCGCCGGGTACAGGACATGCGCCTTGCCGATGGCGTTCACGTCAAAGCCAACGGCGTCGAGATCCGCCTCGGGTCGCCGCGCATCGACTGCAAGGACATCGATGCCGACGGCGATCTCGACCTCTTCGCCGGCACCGAGGAGGGCCGCATCTACTTCTTTCAGAACGTCGGCACGCGCGCCGCGCCAGTGTTCTGCATGGGGCGGATCATTGCATTCCACGAATACATGGACCAGCGCGCCGGCGTCCGCGTCGCCGACTTCGACGGGGACGGGCTGCTCGACTTCGTTCCCGGCCGCTACTGGGAACGCACGCAGTGGGGCGAGCAGCCGCGGCTTTTCGGGCGGCTGTACAAGAACGTCGGCGCCCCCGCCTCCCCGAGGTTCGAGCCCCGCGACGCGTTCGGCGGCGCCCCCTACACCGAACGGTTCCAGATCGCCGACGCGGTCCGCCAGAACGGCGTGCGGGCGGTCGACTGGAACGAGGACGGCCGGACCGACCTGGTCGCCGGCGACACCGACGGCTTCGTGTGGCTCTTCCGCAACCGGACCGGCCATTTGTTCCCGGTCTTTGCCGCCGGCGAGAAGCTCCGGGCCGGCGGGGCGCCCATCCGCGTCTACGGCGAATGGCGCGAGTGCCGGGCCGCGGGGTACGCCCGCCCGGAAGTCTGCGACTGGGACGGCGACGGCCGGAAGGACCTGCTCGTCGCCGACGGCCGCGGCTGGCTGTGGCTCTACCTCAACGAGGGCGCCGATGCCGCTCCCGTCTTGGCCGCGGGCGCGCGCGTGTGCGCGAACGGCAAGCCCATCGACGGCACGGGCCGCGGGAGCGTGCTCGCCTGCGACTGGGACGGCGACGGCGACAAGGACATCATCTTCGGAATGGTCGGAGAAGGCGAAGTCAGCGAGCACTACGACTGGCCGCACCGGAACGCCGATCCGTCGCAGGACCGGGGGTTCCTCTTCTATCGCAATGTCGGGAGCGACGCGGTCCCGGTGCTCGCGCGCCCGACCTGGATCGCGGCGGGCGCGGGCGGCGGCCGCGCCATCGCCTACACCCGCCCGAACCTGGGCGACTTCGTCGACTTCGACGGCGACGGGAAGAAGGACTTCATCGCCTGCGAATTCGAGAACGTCGTCCGCCTCTATCCGAACACCGGCACGGGCGGCCCCGGCGAGGAACCGCGCTTCGCATCGCCGGAGGGAGGCATCGCCATCGTCCGGCCCTGGACCGCGCAGATGATTTCGGGCGCCGACGCCATCGATTTCAACCGCGATGGCGACACCGACATCGTGACGGGCCAGGGCCACGGCGGAAGCGGCCTGCGCTTCTTCGAGCGCGATTACATCGACGATTTCGTCAACGAAACGGTTCGCGGCACGACTACATGGCCCGTCGTGACCGCCGGCCGCCCGGAAGCCAGGCGCGAGGACCGTTGATACCGTGACCGGAGAACTCCCGAGGCGCTGCCGGCGGAGGCGTCACCGCTCGCCGTCACGCGCGCCGCGGACGGAGCTCTCGACGGGCGCGGGCGTTCGCAGGATCGCATCGGCATGCCGGGCGAAATGCCCGCAGAGATCCTCGCGGTAGTCCCGCAGAATCGCCGCGCCGAGTCCCTGCCGGTCGCCGCAGCGATAGAGCGCGCGCGCGAGGACGAGCTCGCGCAGTCGTTCGTTCAGGCAGGCAGCCGACCGCACGTCGCCGGCGGCGAAGACCTTCCTGGCCTCGTCGATCGTCCTTATCGCGTGGCCGGTCATGCCGGGCGTGCGGAGGAGCGCGGCCAAGCGCTCCGCCGCCCCGCGGTCGCCCATTGATTCGAGGGCCAGCGCGACCGCCCGGCAATGAGAATACGCCGTGCGCTGATCGATCTCCTCGAGTTTCGCGATCAGCGGCGAGGCCTGCGACCTGTCACGGCTCAGTCCGAGCGCGATGACCGCGAGGTCAACGGCGCTGTAGTTGCCGCCGCGGTTGCCCCACGGCTCGACGTTCTGTCCGGCGTCCCACCGGGCCCGGCGGACGGCTTCGGCCAGGGTGGCCGCTCCGGCGTCGTCGCCGAGCACCGCGAGAATCCGCGCGCATGCGACCTTGGCCTCGCCCTCGGCTTTCTCGTGCGCCTTGCGAAGCAGTCTCACCGCTTCGGCGCGTTCGGCGGCCAGGATCACCGCCAGGTCGGCGTGGTCGAGCGCGGCCGCGCGCTCCACGGCCTGCTCCAACCTCTTCCCGTCCGGCGGAAAGGAATCCCGCGCATAGAGGACGGCGGCAGGCAGGTTGCCCTTCTCGACCAGATGCCGCTGGACCGCGCGGATGTCGATCGCCCGGGGCGACACGCCGCGCTCGGCCGCGGCGGCAGCCGCCACGCCGGCCGCGTAGCCCTCGTTCTGCACATCGGCCTGCATCCGCACGATCGGCATGGCATCGCTGTCGGCGCTTTTTCCCAGGCCGATCACGAGGATCCCATCCAGCCCCTTGGGCAGCATGCAGCGGTACGGCACGTAGGACCACACCATCAGCGCCTTGTCGGGGCTCCGGGCGAGATACAACGGATGGACGGGCATGTTGTACTTGTCGTAATTGCTCCGGCACAAGACCAGGCTGTCCGGGAACGTGCGCCCCGCGTGCTGGTCAACGGGCGTCAGCACGACCTCGCCGACAATCGAGCGCCGCCCGCGCGTCTGCACGAGCCGTCCCAGGTCATAGGCATCCTTCCAGCGCTCGCGGGCGCACACGAACGCCTGCCAGAGGTCGACCATGTCGGTGTCGTCGGCAAAGGTGAAGGCCGAGTTGCAGTGGGTTTCGGCCGGCGTGCGGAACGGAACGCCGGCCATCTGCATCGTCAGATCGTCTCCGCCCGGCAGCATGCACTCGGCTCCCGCGGCGGCCGCAACATCGGCGTTGCCGGTGGCGTCGATCACCACCTTCGCGAGCACGACGGCGCGGCCCGCCGGCGTGGCGACGATGATCCCCACGACCTTGCCGCCCTCGACCACGGCGCCGCAGGCCCACACCCCGAGCCACACCTCGGCCCCGGCTTTTCGGCATTCCCGCCGCCAGTACTCGGCCTTGCCGATGCCGCCGATGCGCGCGCCGATGGCGGCCACGCCCTGCTCGACCTCGTCGAAGAAACCGACTCGGTTGCCGTGCCAGTAGCGGTTGATCCCGCCGATCGTCCCCACTCCGCCGAGCGCCGGCAGGCACTCGACCACCAGCACTCGGGCCCCCCGCCGAGCCGCCGAGATCGCCGCGGGGGCGCCCGACGTGCCCCCGCCGGCAACCGCCACATCGTACCTGCCCCACACCGGCAGCGACCGGGCAGCGGACCGCGCCGCCGGCATGTCGCGATGAACCGGACGCAGGCCGGAGAGGAGCTCGGCCGCGTTGCCGGACGCGGGCGCGGGGTCGGGCGGGTCGCCGGCGACGGCGACGTCCTCGGCCTTCGAGATCGCGCACGCCTCCTCCGCCGCGGCCTTGCCGATGCGCGCGCCGGCTTCGCAGAGCGCGTCGGACCGGAGGAGCCGCTCCGCAGCGGCGCGGTCCATGTCGGCGCAGCCCCCCAGCACGTAGAGCCGGGAAACGCCCGCGGGCCGGAAGACGTCCAGGTCGATCTTCTCCATCCCCGGCCATGCGCCGTTGAGAGACTTCCGGCCCTGCATCGGATCCGGCGGCACCTGGAACAGGCTCTCCGAAGAGTCGATCTGCCCCGGATGGAACGTCCTGTCGCGGGCGATCTGCTCGGCCTCGGCGAACGAGGGAAAACCCGCGCCTTCCATCGCGATGTGCAGGGTGTACTCGTACGCGTTCTGCCCGGCCGTATGTCCTTCGAGCTGCCGAACATCGCAGCCCTCGGCCGGCCGCGGGGCGCCGCCCACCACCACCCACCGAAACGACTGCGTGCCGGCGGGATAAGGTCGAAAGCGAGCGCCGGCCAGCCGGGCGACCACAGCTCGATCGGTTGCGTCGATGATGATCTTCGATCGCACGGCCTGCCGCCCGTTGCGGTTGGCCATGACGATTCCGGCGGGGTTGCCCGCATCGTCGCGAAGGAGGTCGGTCGGCAGGCAGCCGTACAGGAACTCGACCCCGGCGGCCAACAGGATCTCGTCGAGCCGGCGCTTGACGAGCATCGGCCGGGACGGCGATTCCTCGCCGATAAGCGCTCGGAGCCGCGGGCCCGCGGGAGTATCTTCGGGCGCCGGCCGCCGGCGCAGGGTCCCGCACACATCCTCGCCCAGATACGTCCGAGGCGCGGCCAGGAACACTCTCGCCCCGCCGCGCGCCGCCTCCGCCGCCGCGGCCACCGCGCCGGTGGAGCCGCCGGCGACCACCACGTCCACGTCGTAGACGATCGGGATTTCACGGGCCGACTCGTTGATGCTCGTCTCGGCGGGGAGCGCCGGGCTCTTTCCCACCAGTACGATGGAAACGGCGAGCGAGATCAGGGACGGCGCCATGGGCGGTTCTCCGAGAGTCGCCGATCCAGAGAATCCTGCCGGGGGCCTATCGCCCGGAAGGCCGCTTGTCGATTGTCCTCGGCGCGCACGTCCCTCGTCAACGGACGGAGGAAGAAACCTCGCCCGATATGCGTTTCTCCCGACACGCACACAGTCCCGCGTGCGCGCGCTCTCTTGTGCGCCATCGCGAAGCAGGTGTAGAGTGGCTCTCGGCGCGGCTGTCCGGGAACCGGCATCGATTCGGGCGCGCAGCCGAGGCGCCGCTGATGAACGGAGGAACCCATGACGGACCGCAGAACGTTCCTCAAGCTCCTGCCGGCCTTCACGACGCTGGCCGGCGGCATGTGTGCGGCGGCGTGTCTGGCCATGATCGGCGCTGCCGTGTGTGCGGGCGAGCCGCCCGCGTTCAAGGTCCCCGCCGCGTGGGAGTACGGCGCGCCGCTCATCGGCCCCGAGAAGCGCGACAAGGACCCGAGCCGCGCGCAGAAGGACCCGACCGTGGTCCTGTACGAGGGGAAGTGGCACGTCTTCATGACCGTGAAGCTTCC
>JBFZCA010000499.1:0-12393 GCA_041308205.1 Planctomycetota bacterium
TCCGGCCCTCATGAATTAATGTGTTTCCACGGCCTAACCGAGCTACAATGGAACTCGGCACACGGGGTCATGATGCGGTGCGGCGTTCAGGCGGGTGAGGTGCCGTATGAATCGCGTTGCACGGGTCTGCATGGTGCTTGGGTTGGGTCTTTCCGCCGCGGGAGCCGACGCGGTGTTCGTGCGCGGCGAAGTCAACGGCGATGGCAGGATCGACATCGCCGACCCAATCCGCGTTCTCTCGTATCTCTTCAGCAGTGCGAGGATCGGCTGCGAGGACGCGGCCGACCTGAACGATGACGGCAGGCTGGACATCGCCGATCCGATCTACGAGCTCTCATACCTCTTCGCGCAGGGCAGAGCGCCGAAACCGCCGTTTCCGGATCCCGGCGTTGATTCGACGGACGATCCGCTGGGCTGCGAGACGGTCGGCCTGGACACCGATGGCGACGGGCTCACCGATGCAGTCGAAAGGGAGCAGTGCGGGAGCGATGCGGGGAACGCCGACACGGATGGCGATGGTGCGAACGACGGCGAGGAAGCGCTCGTCATGCTGACGAGCCCCATTCAGGCCGACACGGATCTGGATGGGCTTTCCGACACCGCGGAGGACAAGAACAAGAACGGCGTGCGTGACCCGGGGGAGACCGATCCGCGCGTCGCGGATACGGACAATGACGGTCTGGACGACGGCGCCGAGAAGGCGGCGGGCACCGATCCGCGCGCCGCGGACACCGACGGCGACGGTCTTGCCGATGGCCTCGAAGCGACGCTCGGGACGAATCCGCTCGCGCAGGACAGCGATGGCGATGGCCTCGGCGATGACGAGGAGGTGCTGCCGGGCGGCGATGAGTGCATCACGAATCCGCTCGTCGCCGACGTCGATGGCGATGGTCTTGACGATGGCGCCGAGATGACGCGCGGGACGGATCCGTTGCGCGTCGACACCGATGGCGACGGCCTCACGGACGGTGCGGAAGTCACCGTGCACAAATCCGATCCCACCGCGCCGGACACGGATGGGGATGGCCTGTCCGACCGCGACGAAGTTGCGCGCGGCACCGATCCCGCGCGCGGCGACACGGACGGCGACGGCATGCCGGATCAATGGGAAGCGGCGCACAGGCTCGACCCCGCGCGCGACGACGCGGCCGACGATGCCGACGGCGATGGCCTCTCGAATCTGGCGGAGTTCCAGAGAGGAACCGACCCGCGCGTGCCGGACACGGATGTCGACGGACTTCTCGATGGCGTGGAGGTCGCCGTGACGCACACCGATCCCCTGGTGCGCGATACGGACGGCGATGGGCTTCTCGACGGACAGGAGGTCGCGGCGGGCACAAATCCGCGTGAGGCGGACAGCGACGGCGATGGCCTTCCCGACGGCATTGAACGCCGATGGAACGAGGATCTCGACAAGGACGGCGCGGTGTGCGCCGCGGACACGGACTCCGACGGCGACGGCCTCGCCGATGCGGAGGAAGACGTGGACAAGGACGGCATCGTCGATGCGGGGGAGACCGACCCCGCGGATGCCGACAGCGACGACGATGGCATGCCGGACAGGCTCGAGAAGACGCACGGGTTCGACCCGTGCAACGGGGCCGACGGCGCGCTGGATGCGGACGGCGATGGGCTCAGCAACAGCGGCGAGGCGCTCCACGGCACCGATCCGTGGAACGGCGATTGCGACGGCGACACGCTGCCCGACGGCCTCGAGACATCGCTGGGGCTCGATCCCAAGGATGCGTTCGATGCCGAGGGCGACCTGGACGGCGATGGCCTGACGAACGCGCGCGAGCGTGTGCTCGGCACGGGCCTGGACGATGCCGACAGCGATGACGACGGCCTCCTGGATGGCGCCGAGGTCGATCAGGCGGGCACGGATCCGCTCCTCCCCGACACCGATGCGGATGCACTCGAGGACGGCCCAGAAACGTTGGTCTACCTGACCGATCCGCTCCTTGGGGATACCGATGGCGATGGCATCACCGACGGCGAGGAAGCTGCGCGCGGCATGAACCCGACGAGCACGGACACCGATGGCGATGGCATCGACGATGCCGAAGAGGTCGTCGCGGGCGCCGATGGATACATCACCGATCCCGCGAAGCCCGACACCGATGGCGACGGCCTGAGCGATCTCCGTGAGTTGGCGAACGTACCGGCCACCGATCCGACCGATGCGGACAGCGACGACGATGGCATGACGGACGGCGCCGAGTGGGCGGGCGCCTGCGACCCGCATGATCCCGACACGGACGACGATGGCCTTCTGGATGGCGAGGAAGTGGCGCTCGGCGCCGATCCGACCAATGCCGACACCGATGGGGATGGGCTCGCGGACGGCGATGACCCCGCGCCGCTCGTCGCGGATGCCGACGGCGATGGGTATGTCGACGGCCGGGAAGCGTACAAGGGAGCCGTGTGGTTCGAGGCCGAGGATCACGCGGCCGTGAACGTCGCCGACGGCGCCGCGCGCAACGGCCGCGCGGGGACGCACGAGGCGACGGCGGACATCGTCGATGCGGCGGTGGATGTCGCGCCGGGGACGTACCGGCTGTGGGCGCGTGTTCGTTCGGGGCCGCCCGTGTGCGTCGCACCCGCCGACGGCGTCCTCGCGGGCGCCGTGCGCGCGATCGACGTGTCGCCGGCGGGCATCGGCCTCGCCGGGGATGCCACGGGCCGCCTTGTCGTGTTCGAAGGGGCGACGGTGACGGATGTGACATCGCAGGTGCCGTTCGGGCTGCACCCGTGGGCGGGTATCTCGTGGCGGAGCGACGGGATGTCCGCGCTGCTTGCAAGCGCCGATGGTTCGCTTTTCCGTCTCGACTGGCAGGCGAAGGATGCGACCGTCACGCGCGTGGCGGCGGGGCTGGGCCCGCTCTCGTGCGTCGCGTGGGCTCCGGGCGGCGCCGAGGCCGTGCTCGCGAATCTTCTCGGCGCGGCGTACAGCTTTCGCACCGACGCGGGAGTCGAACCGCTTATGATCCCTCCGCCGGCGCGGCCGTTGCACGCGGTCGCGTGGAACGCGGCGGGTGACGAGGCGTTCCTCGTCGGCGCAGAACGAAGCATCATGCGCCACCAACTGAATACGATGACGGCCGAGCCGGTCACTGGAGTCCCGGATTCGATGCCGCCGTACGTCGAGTTTCTGGGCATCACATTCGAGGGCTCGGGGCGGGCGGTCATCGTGGGCAGCGAGGGCGCCGTGCTTGTGCGCGATGCGGACGGCGTGTTCCGCGATTTCACGCCGCGCGACGATCCTCCCGGGCAACTGCTTCCGGTCAACGCTGCCGGCGCGACGCCGGATCTGACCGTTCTCTGCGGCCGGGGCGGCTTCACGGCGTTGAGCGGCAACAGTCTGACGGCCATGCCGAGCATCGGCCTCGACCTGAGCGATGCGGAGTTCCTCTCGGTCGCATCGCTTCCGGGAGGCGGTCTGATCGCCGGCGGGGCGGGCGGCCGCGTCGTCGTCATCCCGCCGCCGCCCGCGGTCGCGTTCACGGTCTACGATGGCGACACGAAAGCCGTCGACGCCGACTACCATCTGCTCGCCGGCGCCTGGGGCGCGATGTATCGCTGGTATCGCACGCCGCCCTTCACGGTCGCGATGAATGCACGCGTGGTGATCACGAACCCCGCGACGGCGAACACGTCGGTGCTCACGTTCGTCGATCGCTGCGCGGTTGTTCCGGCGGCCGATCCGCTGGCGCCGGCGACCGATGCGTGCGATCCCGACAGCGATGGCGACGGTCTTCGCGATGGGAACGAAGCGCTTCCCAACGTGTACTGGCTGGAGGCCGAGGACTGGGCGCCCACCGGACGCGTGAACGACGGACCGGGATTCAGCAACGCCAAGGCCGTGGTTCCCGCCGCCGACGGCTCTTTTCTCACCCTGACGATTGCGAAGGAGCATTTGACGCAGCTCCTCCCGCCGGCCGGCGACGATGCATATCTCTATCAGGTGTTCGTACGGGCGCGCGGAGGCCCCGACGCGGCGCACACGGACTGCAAGGTGCGCGTCCACGTCGCGCAGGGGGCGACGACGCTCATCGACGACGCGATCGATGTCGCCGTCGTCCCTCCGGGCTCGGGCAAGGCCTTCAACTTCTTCGTGTGGCGGCCGACCGCGACGTGGTTCTCCTCGGACGACATGAGCGCCGACGTGGATCTCCAGCTCACGTCGCAGGCGCAGGGCGCGAACCTGGCGACGATCGTCGTGGACAAGTTCGTGCTCGCACGCCTTGCCTACCAGCTCGTCGTGACGCCCGAAGGCACGTTCTGGGCGCCCAAGAGCATCCTCGATCCCATGGATCCGGACAGCGATCTCGATGGCTGGCGCTTCGCGCCGCCGCCCGCGGCGCCGCCGCCCGGCTACCAGCCCGGCGATGGGGCGATCGCGAACTCGGCGGGTCCGCTCACCGACAAGCGCGAGATCGATTTCGGGATGAACCCGTTCGACATGGATACGGACTGCGATCTGAGCCTCGACGGCGTGGACATCAACCCCCTCAGCGCGGATGACGATGCCGATGGGCTTCTCACCTGGATCGAGGACTCGAACCACAATGGCGTGTACGACCGCTACAACCCCGGCGACCCGGCGGCGCACTACGAGTACACCGACTGGAACGACCCGGACTCGGACGGCGACGGCGTGCGTGACGGCAACGAGGACAGGAACTTCAACGGCGCGTTCGATCCGGCGCAGGGCGAAACGAACGCGACCGGGCAGGACATCGACGGCGATGGCATCCCGGGCGGGTGGGATACGGACGGCGACGGGCTTCCCGACGGCCTGGAGCTGGGGCTCGCACAGCCGCAGGGCGGCGCGGCGAGCTGGCCGCTTCTCTTCCGCGCGGATGCCGACCCCGCGACGCGCACCGACCCGAGGAAGGCCGATAGCGATGGCGACGGCATTCCCGACGGCGTCGAGGATGCGAACAAGAACGGGCGATGCGATGCCGGCGAGACCGACCCGTCGAATGCCGACACCGACGGCGACAACCTGCCCGACGGTGTGGAGGATGCCGATCATGATGGCGTCGTAGACCCCGGTGAAACCAACCCGCGCCTCAAGGACACCGATGGCGATGGGTTGAGCGACGGCGAGGAGGTCCTGCGCATCGGCAGCAATCCGCTCGCCGCCGACAGCGACGGCGATGGCGTGGACGATCACGAGGAGGTGACGCTCGGGGCCGACGGGTATATCACCGATCCGTCCGATCCGGATTGCGATGGCGACGGGCTCAAGGACGGCGAGGAGGCGGGCGTCTCCGACCCGTGGAAGACGGACACCGACGGCGATGGTCTCGACGACAAGGAAGAGGTGACGCACGGCAGCGACAATCGCATCACCGATCCGCGCACGGCGGATACCGATGACGACGGCCTCTCGGACAAGGAGGAGGTGACGGCGGGCATCGATGGCGCCCTCACCGACCCCTGCAATCCCGACACGGATGCGGACGGGTTTTCCGACGGCGAGGAAGCCGCCAACCGCACCAATCCCAACGTGCAGGATGCGCCGCCGAGAACGGTCGCGCGCGGCGGCGTCGGCTACGGCGCTGACGACTGGACGAATACCGGCGGCGTTCTGTCGGCGACGCAGGGCATCGAACTCAAGGGGCCCGGCGGCGGATCGTGCGCGGTCGAGGGCGCCGTGAGCCTCGACCTCGTGCGCCGGCGCATGACCGGCACGGGCAAGGTCAAGATACGGATGCCGAACGGCGCCGAAGTGACGGTCTTCGACGGCGGCTTCCAGGTCGACGACCTCGCCGATCCGGTGCTGCGCGGCGCGGCGCCGTCGAGCATCGCGCTCACGGCGGACGTGAGGCTCGCCGCGGCCTCGCTCGGCGTCACGCTCGCCGACGGCACGCTCTGCGGCAGCGGGAGAATCACGATCGGGACGGGCGTCGCGGCGATCGCGCTGCGCGGCGATTTCTGCGTCAATCCGTCGGTCGGGCTCCTCACCATGGCCCGCGACGTTATTCTCGAGACGGGCGCCGGCGACATCACGCTTGCGGAGACCGCGCTCAACATCAATCTCTCGCGGCTCTACGCGTCGGGCACCTGCAGGGTGCCGTTCCCCGATATCCCCGGCCTCAACCTCGGGGGCGAGCTCCCCGGCGCGTCCTTCGAGCTTGACCCGCTCCACGGCCGCGTCAAGTTCGACATCACGGTGGGGTACGACATCGGGCTCGGCCCCCTGAGCGTGAGCTACGGCCCGCGCGGGAAGTTCGAGATCGACGTGCCGAGGGGGTACTTCCTCCTGGAAGCCGCGTTCGATGTCTCGGATGTGGGCGTTTCGATCCTCATGGAGCTCGACAAGAGGGGCGGAATTCTGTTCGAGCCCCAGTATCTGATTCCGGATTTCATCGAGGATGACGTGCTCTGCCACGTCAGGTGGGGCGGCGGCGTGTCGTTGCCGATACCCGATACGCCGCTTTCAGTGGGCATAGACGGAGAGCAGGCCCTGCGCCTGTCCGCAGAGGATTTCACCTACGCGACGAACTGCAGCCTGAGCCTGGGCATCAAGATCGTGAGCATCGAGATGGGCGGCGCGACCGCCGTGCTGCTCTTCGATGGCCCGACGCCCCGCAAGATGGTGCTGGGGTCGTCATCGGGCCTGGTGCTCAAGGATCTTGTCTCCGGTCTGGGCGACTTCGGGAGATTCGGGGAGAAGATGGAGACGTCGCTCGAGATCGACTTTCTCAATGCCACGTTCAAGGGCCGCGGGATCTACACCTACAACGGGTTCGAGATCGACATGCAATTCGATGGCACGCGGGACGGGTTGACGGGCACGGGCGCGCTCGACCCGCCGTTCGGCGTCGGCCCTGCCGTCGAGGTGACGGGCGGCATCGACTTCGATGATGGCGCGATCGCGTTCGGGGGCGATGCGACGCTGTCGCTCGGGCCGGTGACGCTTGCCGGCGCGCACTTCGCGCTCACGAAGGACGCGATGCAGGTCGCCGGAGAGGCGCAGATCCCCGCGTTCGGCAGCCTGCAGGTTTCAGGCGCGGTCAGGATCGCGGACGATGGCGCCATCGACTACACGCTGCGGGGCGAGAAGACCCTCGCGCCGCTCGGCTGCGAACTGGCCGACGCGAAGTTCACGCTGACGCCGTCCATGGCCGAGATCAAGGGCGACTTCACGCTTCCGGGCGGTCTCGGCCAGGTGAAGGACATCGTGGGGCACGTGACGAGCTCGACGTTCGAGCTCTCGGGCACGGCGGCGCTGAACCTCGGCGTGTTCAACCCGGCCGGCACGGTCAAAGTGACGCAGGACGGCATCTTCTTCGCGGGCGACGTGATGGTGCCGAACGGCGGCACGGTGCGCCTCGAGGGCGCAATCGAGCGTGATGGCAGCTTCAGCTTCGCAGGCAACGCCACGGCGGCGATGCGCACCTTCACGCTCGACGGGGCCTTCGTGCTTCAGGGCACGCGCACGAATGCGACGCTTGCGATGCAGGGCGGCTTCATCTTCGCCGACGGCATCGGCGCCGGCGGGGCGGCCGTGACCGTGAAGAGCGACGGCAGCGCGACGGGCGCGGGCACGATCGCGTGGGGCGACAAGGACTTCTCGGCATCGTTCAGCGTCAGCGCGGCGGGCGCGGCCGGCATGAATGCCCAGGTCTCGACGAGCGTCGAGATTCCGTGGGGCCCTGACGTGACCGGCACGAGCAGGCTCGGCGTCGATTCCTCGGGCACGCTCACGTGCACGTTCGCGGGGTCGGCGTCGTACCTCGGCGCCGAGAAGAGCCTGTCGCTCGGCGTCTCGCGCGGCGGCGGCGCCATCACCTTCGAGATCGCGGGCAAGACGTTCACGGTCAAGGTGTTGTGACTCGCGTCCGGCGGCGGTTGCACGGGGCGGGCGGCCGGCGCGCCGGCCCTACACGTATTCCCAGTTGCGCAGCCACGCGTAGCGATCGGGCAGGCATGCCCACATGCGGTCGTTCATGCGCTCGACCTCGGCCTTCTCCTTGAGGTCGAGCTCGCGGCGCTCCTTCACGGCCCTGACGGTGTTGTCGACCTCGGCGGCGCTGTTCAGGCCAGGAATGGGAATGACCGTGTTCGTGTGGAGAATGTAGCGGAGCGCCAGGCGCGCGCGCTTGAGGTCCTCCTCGCGCTCGCCCGTGAAGAGCGAGCCCGCGGCGAACGGCTTGATGCCGAACGCGCCCACATCGCAGCTCCGCATCGCGGGAAAGAGGCTGTCGGTCGGCGCGGCCTTGCTCATGGTCGTGAAGGGGAAGAGGATGACCTCGAGCGCGGGGAAGTACTCGATCATGAACTTGAACCAGCGCCGGTCGTGCGAGGAGATGCCGGTCGTGCGGGCCTTGCCCTGCTGCTTGGCCTTCTGGAGCGCTTCGATGACCGCGCACGATTCGTCGAACGTGTGCCGGCCGCCCGGCTCGTAGACGGTGATGCGCCACAGGTCCGTGTGCTCGAGCTTGGCGGCCTTGAGCGCGTCGTCCAGGGTGCCGAGAAGCTTGGCGGGGGTGCGGTACTCGGGGTTGCGCGGCTCGCGGCCGGTTTCGGAGAGCGCGAGGTAGACCTTGTCGCGGCGACTGCCGAGCGCGCGAATGTCGCGGTGAAGCTCGCCGGCGCCCGTGCTGTCGATGAAGTTGACGCCGGCATCCAGGCAGCGCGCGACGACCTCGGCGCGCTCCTGGTCGTTGCTGCGCGAGTGGCCGCCCAGGCCGAAGGCCGAGACCATGAACCCGGTCTTGCCGAGGCGCCGGTACTCCATGGCCGGGTTGTAGTTGAGGATCTTGGACGGGTCGGGCGGCGTCGCGTCGGCGGCCTTCAGGACGGGCCCGGCCAGGCCGGACATGCCTGCCGCAACGCCGGCGGCCGTGATGGCGGTGTCGCGCACGAACTTGCGCCTGCTCAGCTTGTCATGAGGCATCGTTCGGCTCCTTTTTCATGGGTCCGTACACGCCAGTATCTCCGATGAAGAGGGCACGATGCAAGGTCTGCGGGGACAATGACCCGCGTCCCCCGCGTGCGGCGCGCGGCTACGCCTTCGCCGCGCCCGCCTCCTGCGGCTCGTCGTCGTCCGGGCGCATTTTTCCGCCCGTATCCGGCGCGAACCAGATGACGGCGAGGCCGACCAGGTAGATCGAGGCCATCACCATCGCGCCCTTCTGGTAGTTGCCCCCGAAGGCGGCGACGAGCGTGCCCGTGAAGAAGACGCCGATGCCGGCCAGGATCCGGCCGATGTTGAACGAGAAGCCCTGGCCGCTCGCGCGGATGTGGGTCGGGTAGAGCTCGGGCAGGAATTTCGGCAGCCAGCCGAAGAACGCCGTGACGAAGATGCCGGCGATGAAGCCCATGACCACCATCTGGATGCCGAAGGCCGTATTGAGCCAGAAGAGGGCCACGACGGACACCCACGCCGTCACGCAGAGGAAGCACCAGGACCGGCGCGTGCCGATCCAGCTCGCGAGGAGCCCGCCCAGGAACCCGCCGAGGATCTGGCCCCAGGACTGCCACTGGGCGATGGCGCCCTTGGCCGTCTTCGCGTACTCCGTGCCCTCGGCGATCTGGCCGACGTAGGTGGCGAGCCACAGGAACGAGCCCCACGTGCCGAGGAGCCCCACGGTCGAGAGCAGGCTGCCGACGATGGTCGCGCGCCTGTAGCGGGGGCCGAAGAGGTCGCGCAGGCGCGCGCGCCGGGCTTTCTCGCGCGCCAGCTTGTACTTGGTCGTCTCGGGCACGAACGCGATCACGAAGAGGCTGCTCAGGCCGATGAAGAAGCCCATGCCGATGATCCAGCGCCAGTTGTAGTTGTGGGCGCTCATGAAGCGCGAGTAGGTCGCCGCGATGAGGAAGCCCACGTTGGCTCCGGCGCCCATCAATCCGGCCAGGACGCCCCGGTAGCGATCGGGCCAGGTCTCGACCATGAGGGCGACGCTGAGCGGCCACGCGCCGCCGAGGCCGAGCGCGCCGATGAAGCGGCAGGCCGCAAGGTGCGTCCAGTGCGTGGAGAGCGCCGAGAGGCCCGTGAAGATGGAGTACGTGACCACCGCGATCATGAGCGGCTTCACGCGGCCGAAGCGGTCGCCGAGCCGTCCGAAGAGGACGCCGCCAATCGCGGCGCCCCACAGCCACATGGCGAGCGCCAGGCCGAAGTAGTGCCCGATCTCGGTGTCGATCTGCTTGGCGAGCGCCGCGCTCTGCTGCTTCTCATCGCCGGCCGGCTCGTTCGCCGCCTCCTTCTTCGCGATGGTCGCGTTGATCGCGTCGAGCGCCTTCACCTCGGCGTTGATCGCCGGGATCAGGTCCTTGAGCGCATCGCGCGTCATGACGGTGTAGACGCCCTGCTCGACCCCGTCGAAGGTCCACGCGAGGAGTGCCGCGGCGAGCGCGAGGCAGCGGAAGAAGGCGCTGCGCGCGTATACATCGTCGTGCGGGGGCGGTGCGATCGGGTCGTCGTGCACGGCAAACCTCCTGTGCGTGGCGCGGAGCGGTGGCAGCATCTTGGCACACGTGCCGGGATCCGGCAAGACGAGACGAGCGAAAAGCGCCGCCCGCCGCGGCGGCTTGCGCCGCTCCTCCCGCCCGTACATACTTGAGCGCATGCGTCGGGCCGGCCCGCCGTGCGGGCCGCGGGCCGCGACGATACCGCCACCCGTACGCGAGGACTGCCATGAGAAGATCGATTGTCGCCGCCGCCCTGCTCGTCGTCCTGCCGGCCGCCGCCGCGGCTGCCGAGCCGCGAATCGTCTTCGAGGACCGCTTCGATGGGAAGCTCGGCGCGGGGTGGCAATGGCTCCGCGAGAATCCGGAGGCGTGGCGGATCGACGGGGGAGCGCTCGAGATCCGCGTCGAGCCGGGCGTCGCCCACACGGTGAAGAACGCGCTCGTTCGGCCCGCGCCCGACCGGACGAAGAGCGCCTACGCGATCGAGGCGACCGTCACGAGCACGACGGCGCCGACGAACCAGTACGAGCAGGCGGGGATCACGTGGTACTCGGGCGGGCAGCCGGTCTTCAAGTTCGTCAAGGAGCTGATCGACGGGAAGCTGTACGTCTTCCCCGGCAAGGTGCCCATGGAGAGCCCGACCGTCCAGCTCCGGCTGGTCGTCTCGCCCGCGGGCGTCGCCGCGCAGTTCCGTCCGGACGGGAAGGGCGAGTTCCGCACCGCGGCCGAGGGCAAGCTGCCGCCGCCCTCCGGCGACCAGGTGAGCATCCAGTGCTACAACGGCCCGCCCGACGCGGCGCACTGGATCCGCTTCGACGACTTTCGCATCATCGACCTGGAGGGGCGGGGCGGAGATGCCGCGGCGATGCCGTTCGTCCATCCGCTCTTCACCGATCACATGGTGATCCAGCGCGATGTCCCCGTGCCGGTCTGGGGTTGGACCGAGCCGGGCGGGGAAGTGACGGTGACGCTTGCCGGGAAGCGCGCGACCGCGCGCGCCGGCGCCGACGGGAAGTGGCTCGCGAAGCTCGAACCGATCGCGGCCGGGGGCCCGCATACGCTCGAGGTCGCGGGCGCGCAGCGCGTCGTGGTCGCCGACGTCCTCGCCGGCGACATCTGGATCTGTTCCGGCCAGTCGAACATGCAGTGGCCGGTCGGCGCGTCGCAGGCGGCGGCGGAGGAGATCGCCGCCGCGAACCTTCCCGCGATCCGCCTTTTCACCGTCCCGACCCGGGCGGCCATGGAGCCCGAGCCGCTGGTCGCGGGCGCGTGGACGCCGGCGAGCCCGCAGACCGTGCCGGGCTTCTCGGCCGTGGGCTTCTTCTTCGGCCGCGAGCTTTACAAGGAGCTCGGCGTGCCGATCGGCCTCATCAACAGCTCGTGGGGCGGCACGATCGCGGAGGCGTGGACGAGCGCCGAGGCGCTCTCGACAATGGATGACTTCGCGCGCCCCGTCGCGGAGTTCAAGGAACTGGCGGCGGCGCAGAAGGGCGGCGCCGATCGCTTCGGCGAGCTGATGGCGCGCTGGTGGCGCGAGAACGACCCGGGTTCGAAGGACGAGCCGCGCTGGGACAATCTCTCGTACGACGCGGCCGCGTGGAAGACGATGGACCTGCCGGCGGGTTGGGAGAGCGCGGGGCTCCCGAACTTCGACGGGCTCGTCTGGTTCCGCAGGGAGATCGAGCTCCCGGCCGCGTGGGCCGGCAAGGAGGCGGTCCTGCGTCTCGGCCCGATCGACGACTGCGACACGACGTGGGTGAACGGCGCGCGGGTCGGCGAGGGCGACGACTGGACGGCGCCCCGGGTCTACAAGGTGCCCGCCGGGACGCTCACCGCCGGCCGGAACGTCATCGCGGTGCGCGTCCTGGACACGGGCGGCGGCGGCGGCATCACGGGAGCGCCCGAGCAGTTCGCGCTCGAACTCGCGGGCGGCGGCGCGCCCGCCGTCGCGCTCGCGGGGCCGTG
>JBFZCA010000500.1:0-10749 GCA_041308205.1 Planctomycetota bacterium
CGAGCCAGCGCTCTGGCGCCTTGCCCGCGTTGGCGTCGCGCACGTTCACCCATCCGGACACATCCTTGCCGTTGAAGAGCGACTTCCATGCCCCGAACTCCTCGCTCTGGGCGCAGAGGAGCGCGCCGAGCGCGACGACCGTTCCGCAGACGAGCGTTTTCATGGTGCGTTTCTCCTTGTCGATGGGTGCCGCGCCCTCCCCCGCGGAAGGCGCCTGGAACATCAATTGTCGCGTTCTTACGGGGCGGGCGTCAAGGGCTTCGTGCTTGACCGCACGCGCGGCCGCCCATATGCTGGATTCAGAGAGGCTCACGTGAGGAGGTCGTCATGGGCGCGCGAACGAGCTGCGTTGCGTTGTTGATCGCCGCCGGCGCTGCCGCCTGGTGCGGCGCCGCCGTGTTCACGGCCGATTTCGAGCAGGCCGACGGGCTGCCCGAGGGCTGGTACACCGTGCACCCGAACGCGTTGGTCAGCGGGGGAGCGCTGGCGCTCACGCCGGCCGGCGCCGGCGAGCCCCAGGCGCTCGCGGGTATCGGCGGCGAGCCCCTGTGGTTCGACGAGGTGACGAGCGTCGAGTTCGACATCGCGTTTCCCGGCGCGCCGCCCGACTGGCCGAACGATCACGGCGGCATCGTCTTCTGCCTGCAGAGCCCCCACGATCGGTGGGCGGCGTCCGGCTACCTCGTCGACTACCTCGCCGGCAACTTCAGGATCATCAGGATGGTCGCGGGCGTGCACACGCAGTGGGCCGTGGCCGGCATCACCGCGTACGAGGGCCGCTGGCGCGTGACGCTCGACGATGCGCGCATCATCTTCTACCACGACGGCGTCGAGAAGCTCGCCGTCGACGACACGTCGTACCGCGGCGGCTACGTCGGCGCCTACGCCTATACGAATGCGGGGCAGGAACTGCATGCCGACAACCTCGCCGTCGAGTACGAGGCGGGGTCGTGTCCCGCCGTCGAGCCCGCCGAGATTCTCACGGCCGCCGGCGCCGCCGATGTCGCGCTGCGCGTGCGCATCCCCACGCTCGCCAACGAGACGGCGGACTATCGCGTGACGGTGACGAGCGACGCGCCGGCCGTCGCCGCGCCCGCGGGACACGCGGGCGGAGCGCTCGTCGTGACGTTCCCGGCGGGCGGCGCCTGCACGAAGTCGGTGCCGATCGAGGCGCTCGCGCCCGGCGTCGCCGTCCTGACGGTGCAGCCCGAGGCCGGCGGCTGCGATGCGGCGCCCGTGCGGGTCGAGGTCCGCGCGGAGAAGGAGTACGCGAACGACTTCACCGCCGACGACGGGCCGTTCACCGAGTGGTTCGTGAGCAACGGGACGACCGACATTGTCGGCGAGACGCTCGTCGTGGCGCCGGCCATGGGCGGCGAGGCTGCGGCATGGGCGGGCATCGGCGGCGAGCCCATCGACTTCGACACGCCGGCGCGCGTCAGCTTCACGATCTCGTTCCCCGGCGAGCCCCTCGACTGGGTGGGGGACCACGGCGGGATCATGTTCAACTGCGCGAAGACGACGAACAGGTGGCGCAACCCCGGCTACACGATCGATTACTTCGAGAACGACAACGACCCGCAGGGGCCGTGCTATCGAGTGATGCGCAGCCAGGACACGGCCGACACGACGCAGCAGCAGATCGGGCTTGCGACCCGGTACGTGTCCGAGTGCGACCCGAACTGGACGATCACGTTCACGCAGGACGGTTTCATCTTCGATGCCGGCAACATCGACCCGGTGGCGGTCGTCGACTCCCAGTTCGCGACGCTCGACCACGGGTACATCGGGTTCTGGTGCTACTCGAACGCGGGGCAGCAGATGGCCATCGATGACCTCGTGATCGATGTCGCGGCCAGCCCCTGCCTGACGGTCGAGCCCGCCGAGGCGATCAACCATCCGGCCAACGCGATGACGGTCTTCACGGTTGCGATCCCCTTCGGCGCGAACTTCGATGCCGATGTCGCCGTCACCGTCCGGAGCACGCACCCCGAGGTCGCGGCGCCGCTCGGGAGCACGGCCGGGGAACTCGTCCTGACGTTCGAGCGCGGGACGGCCATGACGCGGACGTTCCAGGCCGAGTGCAAGATCCCGGGCGCGACCGAGTTCGTCGTGAGCGCGCCGGGGATCGCGTGCCTGCCCGAGCCGGTCGTATTCACCGTCCTGCCGCCCGGCAGCGCCTACTTCGACGATGACTTCGCGCAGTCGGACGGCGCGCCCGACAACTGGACTCCGTACACGGGGCTCTGGGAGGTGATCAGCGAGCAGTTGTCGGTCTTCTGCGCGAACGGCGAGGCCGAGGCGTGGCTCTGGGCCGGGAGCCCGCCGATCAGGTTCGATGACGTCGGCAAGATCGCATTGACGATCGTCATGGACAACGACCGCCAGGGGACCATCGGCCGGCACGGGGGCATCATGGTGTGCGCCGACGAGCCGACGATGCGATGGGCGACGAGAGGGTACGTGATCGACTGGATCGAGTGGTTCGATGCCGTCGCGGGCTGGCAGGGGGCGTACCGGCTCATTATTCACGAGCAGGGCGTGGAGCGGCTCCTGCAGCAGATCCCGCGCGACATCGCCTTCCTGGGGACGAAATGGGAGGTCGAGCTCGACGGCACGCTGATCTCGTTCTGGGTCGACGGCGAGAACATCTTCGAGTACGTGGATGCCACGTTCCGCGAGGGGTACGCGGGCGTGTGGGCCTACTCGTCCGGGACGATGCTCGACGTCGACGACGTCGTCATCGGCATGAAGATGCAAGGGCAGACCTTCACGCGCGGCGACACGAACGCCGACGGCCGGGTGAACATCGGCGATGCGATCTGCGCGCTCGGGCATCTCTTCGGAAGCGAGAGCGACCCGTGCAAGGCGGGCGTCACGCGGTGCCTTGACGGCGCCGACGCGAACGACGACGGGAAGATCAACATCGCCGATGCCGTCACGATTCTCGGCCATCTCTTCACGGGCACCGGGCCGCTCCCCGATCCGTTCACGACCTGCGGCCCCGACCCGACCGACGACCCGCTGGGGTGCGAGATCTTCGCGCCGTGCCCGTGAGCAGACTGCAGGCTATAGGCTGTCATCAACCGCAGGCTCGGTCTTCTGACGCCGCAGATCGTGACACCGGAGGCGTTATGGATCGAATGAACGCACAGCCGCCGTCCGGCCGCAGCGCCGGCGACCCCCTGATCGACGAGGTTCGCGAACGCAGGCGGCGTCTGCTCGAAGAGCACGACAACGACCTGGAGCGTTTCTGCCGTGCGCTGCAGGCGTTCCAGGCCGAGCA
This sequence comes from Planctomycetota bacterium, assembly GCA_041308205.1. Lineage (GTDB taxonomy): Bacteria > Planctomycetota > UBA8108 > UBA8890 > UBA8898 > UBA8898. The sequence continues at coordinate 3,287 of JBFZCA010000500.1, forward strand.
CCCCGACAAGGTCAGACCGCGAGGGTCTTCCGCGCAGGGGCGTTGAAAGGGCAGGCGCAACGTCTCGAAGGTGCGCGCTCGATCCCCGTGCTGGAGCTCGGGAGACCGCCTCCCCCGCCGGATTTTCATGAGTTTTTCTTCAAATAAAGATTGAGCCTCTTCCTCTCCGCGGATAGAATGCGGCGTAGAGCAATGAAGCGGGAGCTCACGAACGCATCGAGGCGTGTCCTCGGGGAGGTGCGTATGAGTTTCAGGGGAATGCCGGTTGTTTCCATCGTTCTCGGGTGTGCCGCCGCCGTTTCCGCCGCGACGCTGATTGTCGACGCCGGCGGCGGAGGGGAGTACACGGCGATCCAGCCGGCGATCGATGCCGCGGCGCCGGGCGACATCGTGCTCGTCAAGCCGGGCGAGTACGTGATCGCGGAATCGATCACGTTCGGAGGCAAGGGGATCGCGCTCCGCGGGGAAGGCGGGGCGGAGGCGACCACGATCCGAATGGCGTCGGAGCCTGCCGCCGCCCGTCACGCGAGCGTCGTCGTTTTCAAGAACGGAGAGACAAGCTCGGCGGTGCTCGAAGGGTTCACGCTGACGGGGGGGACGGGAACACGGTTCGATAACCGGATGAGCGGCGGCGGCGTGTACTTCGGCGAGTCTTGCTCGCCGGCGCTCGCGAACTGCGCGATCACGGGGAACTCGGCGACGTACGGCGCCGGCCTCTACTGCGACCGCGACTCCTCCCCGACATTGACGAGCTGCACCATCGCCGGGAACGCGGGCGACGGGATGTACTGCCTGCATGCCTCCCCGGCGCTCACGAGCTGCACGGTCGCGGGCAACCTGGGCAACGGGGTGTACTGCCTGGGTGCCTCCGCGGGGCTCACGAACTGCACGATCACGGGGAACTGGGACGACGGCGTGCATGGCGGCTTCGGCTCCTCGGCGGTCCTCACGAGTTGCACGATCACGGGGAACTGGGACGACGGCGTGTTCAGCGATTCTTCCTCCTCGGCGGCGCTCGCGAGCTGCATCGTCTGGGATAACACCGGGGATGCAGTCTCCGGAGGATCCGCCGACTCGCCGCTTTCGGTCACGTATTCCTGCATCGAGGGCGAGCCCGTGTGGCCGGGAGAGGGGAACATCAACGGCGATCCCCTCTTCTGCGGCTGGGACGCGAGAGGAGAGGTATGGGTGGATCCCGGGAATGCCGCTTCCGGTGACGGAAGCGAGGCGAACCCCTACGCCGATGTGCGCGCGGCGACGGCGTCGTTTCGCCAGTCGCTCGCGGCAGGCTCGCCCAGCAGCGGCACCGGCAAGGATGGAGCCGATATGGGCGCGAACACGGGGCGTTGCGATGATCCCCCGGGCGCGGCGCTGGTTGTCCACCTTGCGGCCGGCACGTTCAACGCGCGCGACATCGATATCGTGCACGGCCTGAGCCTCATCGGCGCCGGCAGGGACGTGGTGATCGTCGAGGGCACGCTGAACGGACTGCGGGGCGGTTGCCGGCTGTCGGGACTGACCGTGACCGGGGGCACGGAGGGCGGGATTCGCATATGCGCGGGCGACGATCCCGAGATCATCGACTGCGCGATCACGGGGAACACGATCTCCTACCGCGGTGGCGGTTGCGGCGCCGGCGTCTATTGCAGCGGGGCGTCTCCGGCGCTGAGGGACTGCACGATCTCGGGGAACTTCGCGTACAACCGCGGCGGCGGCGTGTACTGCCATGACGCATCTCCGACGTTGACGAATTGCACGATCACGGGTAACGGGGGGCGCGAGGGCGGCGGCCTGTATTGCGATGGGGCGTCGCCGATACTGACGGACTGCACGATCGCGGAGAATTCGGCATACTCCGAGGGCGGCGGCGTGTGTTGCGTGCGGTCGTCCTCGCCGACGTTGACGAACTGCGCGATCACGGGGAACTCGGCGCGCAGCGGCGGCGGCATGACGAGCGCGCGCGAGACTTGTTCTCCCACGCTGACGAACTGTACGATCTCGGGGAACCGGGCGGAATCCGGTGTGGGGGGCCTGTCTATCTCCGGCTCGGGGAGGTTGACGGGCTGCACGATCGCGGCGAACTCGACGGAAGGCGAGACCGGCGGCGTGTCCGCCTCCGGCTCCGTGACCATGACGGATTGCGCGATCACGGGAAACTCGGGGGGAAGCGGCGTGATCGCCTCCGGCTCCGTGACGATGACGGATTGCACGATCGCGGGGAATTCGGGAGGAAGCGGCGTGCTCGCCTTCGATTCCGTGGTAGCGACGGATTGCACCATCACGGGGAACCGGTCACCGGAGCCCTATGGGGTGGGCGCCGGCGGGTTCCGCTTGTACGGCTCTCCGACGCTGGTGCGCTGCACGATCGCGGGGAACCGGGCTTCGGGGCGGTCCTCGGAGGGTGCCGGCGGCGGCGGCGTGATCTGCGAGATATTCTCCTCCCCCACACTGACGGATTGCACGATCACCGGGAACATGGTTGAGGACGGCAACGGCGGCGGCGTGTGGTGCGGGCCGATGTCCACTCCAACGCTTACGGGCTGCAGGATCGCAGGGAACGCGGCGGACGTCGCCGGCGGCGGCGTGTACTTCCGCTACGCCGCCTCTCCGGTGCTGACCGACTGCGCGATCGTCGGGAACTTCACGAAGGAGGGCGGCGGCATATACTGCTATGAGTCTTCACCGACGCTGGTGAACTGCACGCTCACGGGGAACTCGGCGAACCGGTGCGGCGGCGTGTACGGCAACGCAGCTTCCACCCCGACGCTGACAAGCTGCATCGTGTGGGACAACTCCGGCGAGGCGATTCTCGGGGACGCCGGTTTCTCGCCCTCCGTCGCCTATTCCTGCATCGAGGGCGAGCCCGTGTGGCCCGGGGAAGGGAACATCAACGGCGATCCTCTCTTCTGCGGGTGGGACGCGAGAGGGGAGGTCTGGGTCGATCCCGCGAATTCGGCCGCCGGCGACGGAAGCGAAGCGAACCCCTACGCGGATCCGCGCGCGGCGTCGTTCCGCCTGTCCCTTGCGGCGGGCTCTCCCTGCATCGGCGCCGGCAAGGATGGAACGGACATGGGAGTGGACGCGGGGCGGTGCGATGATTCCCGAAGTGCGACCCTGACCGTTCACCTTGCGGCAGGCACGTACATTGCGGGCGATTTCAATCTCGTGCATCGCCTGAGCCTGATCGGCGCCGGCCGGGATCAGGTGATCGTGGAGGGCACGCTGAGCGGGCTCCGGGGCGGCTGCCGGCTGCAGGGGCTGACGGTGACCGGGGGAGCATGGGGCGGGATTCGCGTACAGGCGGGCGAAGATCCCGAGATCAGCGACTGTGCAATCACGGGAAACACGAACTGGGATGACTACTACTACTACGGCGGCGGCGGCGGCGTGTATTGCGGGCCGTCTTCGTCGCCTGTCCTGACGAACTGCACGATCGCGGGGAACTCGGTGCGCGGCTGCGGCGGCGGCGTGTGGTGCGGCGAGTCATCCAAGGTGATGCTGGCGAGCTGCGAGATCGCGGACAACTCGGCGGGAGGCGGCGGCGGCGTGTATTGCGCGGAATCCTCCGTCGTGAGCCTGACGGACTGCGCGATCACGGCCAACGGCGCGCTGTCATCATTGGGTCGTGGCGGCGGCGGCGGCGGCGGCGGCGGCGTGTATTGCGCCGAGGCCTCCTTGACGTTGACGGCCTGCACGATCGCGGGCAACCGGGCATCCTGGGGCGGCGGCGTGTACTGCCGCGGGTTCTCCTCGCAGGCGTTGGCGGCCTGTACGATCGCCGGCAACTCGGCAGGCCGAGGCGGCGGCGGCGTGTGTTGTCACGAGGCGTCTCCGACGCTGACGGGCTGCACGATCGTCGGGAATACGGCGGTCGATGGCGGCGGCGTGGACTGCGTGGGCGCATCTCCGGCGCTGGCGAACTGCACGCTCACGGCGAACACGGCATCCCTGGGCGGCGGTGTGTATTGCGACGATTCCTCGTCCCCGGCGCTCGCCGGTTGCATCGTCTGGGACAATGCCGGCGGCGCGATTCTCGGGGAAGCCGATTCCTCGCCCTCCGTCGCCTATTCCTGCATCGAGGGCGAGCTCGTGTGGCCGGGGGAAGGAAACATCAACGTCTCTCCTCTCTTCTGCGGGTGGGACGCGAGGGGGGAGGTCTGGGTTGATCGCGCGAATCCGGTTCCCGGCGATGGAAGCGAGGCGAACCCCTACGCCGATGTGCGCGAGGCGACCGCGTCGTTTCGCCTGTCGCTCGCAGCGGACTCTCCCTGCATCGGCGCCGGCAAGGATGGAACTGACATGGGCGCCGACACGGGGCGGTGCGATGATCCCCCGGGAGCGGCCCTCGTCGTTCACCTTGCAGCCGGCACGTACAATGCGCGCGACATCGATATCGTGCACCGCGTGAGCCTGATCGGCGCCGGCCGGGACCGGGTGGTCGTGGAGGGCACGCTGAACGGACTCCGGGGCGGTTGCCGGCTGTCGGGACTGACCGTGACCGGGGGCACGTGGGCGGGGATTCGCATATACGCGGGCGACGATCCCGAGATCAGCGGGTGCACGATCACGGGAAACACGAACTCGGGGGAGAACGGGGACGGCGGCGGCGTGTATTGCGGCGCGTCCTCGGCGCCGGTGCTGAGGAACTGCAGCATCACGGGGAACTCGGGGGGAGACGGCGGCGGCGTGTGCGCCGGCGGCTCCGCGACGATTACGAATTGCGTGATCACGGGAAACTCGGCAGGATACGGCGGCGGCGTGTGCGCCGGCGGCTCCGTGACGATTACGAATTGTGCGATCACGGGGAACTCGGCAGGATACGGCGGCGGCGTGTCCGCCGGCGGCTCCATGACGATGACGAACTGCACGATCACGGGGAACTCGGCTTACGGCGGCGGCTGCAACTGCGGCGACGGCGGCGGCGTCTATTGCAGCCTGCGCTCCTCCCCGACGCTGACGAACTGCACGATCTCGGGCAACCTTGCGAAGGACAGCGGCGGCGGCGGCGTGTACTGCACGGTGTACTCTGCTCCGTCGCTCATCAACTGCATCGTGTGGGGCAACGGGAGGCCGGCGATCGGCTGGTACAAGGATTCGCAGCCGGCGGTCGCGTATTCCTGCATCGAGGGATGGCCCCTCTGGCCGGGCGAGGGGAACGCCAACCGCGATCCTCGTTTCGTCCTGCCCGGCCGCTTCGAAGCGTGCGACCCGGCCGGAGGCGGCGGCTGTCTCCCCTGCGAGTGGGAGGGGCCCAACGACGAACCGATCGCGTGGCAGCGCTGGATCGAGGGCGACTACCGGATCGAGCCGGGATCGTCCGCCATCGACCGCGGGAGCGCGGATGCGGCTCCCGCGACCGATATCGACGGTAACGCGCGGCCCTGCGGGAGGGGCGTCGACATGGGCGCCTACGAGCTCAGCCCGTGCACGGGCGAGCTCGCGGCGTTCGCGCGCGGCGATGTGAACAGCGACGGCCGCCTCACGCTCTCGGATGCCGTCTTCTGCCTGTGCTACATCTTTCGCGGAGGCGCCGTGCCCGAGTGCCTCGACACGGCCGATGCCGACGATGATGGCCGGGTGCTGCTCGCCGACGCGATCCGGATCCTGGGCCGCCTCTTCACGCAGGGCGGGCCGCTGCCCCCGCCGTTCGGCGAGTGCGCCGTGGATCCGACGCCCGACGACATCGAGTGCCTCGCGTTCACGCCGTGCGAGGGACGATAGCGCGTCGGCGCCGGCGGCGGCTGCCGGAGGGGGAGTGTCGCTTGACTCTTACATCTCCACGAAGTATAATAGTTGTGACACTTGCAGTGGTCTTGCGAGGAGAAGCGCCATGAAGGAAACGGTCAGCACCATGGACGTCCGGCAGAAGCTGGGGGACCTCCTCAACCGGGTGGACCTCCGGCACGACGAGTTCATCATCGCGCGGAAGGGAAAGCCCCTGGCGGCGCTGGTCCCGGTCGAGAAGATCGCGCAGATGGACCGGGCGGCGCGCTCGTTCCTCCTGGATGTCCTCCAGCGGCAGAAGAAGGCCTGCTCCCTTTCCGAGGCGGAAGCCGAGCAGCTTGCCGATGAGGCGAAGCACGCCCGGCGCAAGGCGGGGCGGCGGTAGCTCGTGCTGCGCGCGGTCCTGGACGCCAACGTCTACGCGAGCGCACTGGTCAGACCCGAGGGGCCTCCGGGGCGGATCATCCGGCTCCTCGTCGCCGAACGGACCTTCGAGGCCGTCCTCTCGGCGTCGATCCTCGCCGAGCTGCGTCGATGCCTGGAGTACCCGAAGCTCCGGAAGTTCATCCGGTTGAGCGATGCGGAGATCGCCGGCTGGCTCCTGGCGCTGGAGCTGATCGCCGACATGGTGACGCCGCGCAGGAAGATCCGGGCGATATCCGAAGATCCCGACGACGATCACCTTCTTGCCGTGGCGCTCGAAGGACGAGCTGACTTTCTCGTGAGCGGCGACCGGCATGTCCTCGATCTCGGCGAATTCGAAGGCGTCCGGATCGTGACCCCTGCCGAGTTTCTGAGGATTCTGCGGCGCTCGTAACCGGTCCCGCCTCGGGCGGCCCCGTGTTCACGCTCCCCGCCGCGAGGTAGCATCGGGTGCAAGCAGGAGGCGCAGCCGGGAGGATCCGCCGTGAAGAAGCCATCGCCTTTGTGTGCGCTCTGTCTGTCGTGCGCGTGTCTCTCGGCAGGCGAGGACGCGGGCGCGCTGTTCGTGAAGGCGCTCGCGGAGTCGGCGGCGCGCGTCGTGCTCGCGGATGGGAGCGATGCGCCGGCCGCGCTCGCGCTGGAGCGCCGCGCCGATGGCGTCTTCCAGCGATGGACGCTCGTCAACCGCACCGATCGCAGGCTGCACGTGCGCGAAATCGTGCTCGCCGATGCGGCCCACGGGCTCCCGCCCGAGACCGGCTTCTACGGCGAGGGCTGCCAGATGCTCAGCCAGACGGCGGGCACCCTCGGCCGCATGGTCGACCTCGACCACTACACGGACCGCGGCCACTACCGCCTGCCCGAGCCCGAGGGTTTTCGCACCGTGTACGGGCTCGTCACGCTGAGCCCGCCGGGCGGCGGGCACGCCATGGCGGCCTTTACAACGTGCCGCCGGTTCGCCGGGAAGTTCAACGTCAACGCGGTGCGGCTCCAGGCGGTCATCGACGCCGAGGACCGCGCGATCGAGCCGGCGGAGAGCTGGGACCTGGAGGAGACCGTGTGGGCGCACGGGCCGGACCGCGACGAGCTGCTCGCGCTGCTCGCCGCCCGCATCGTCGCCAACCACGGGCGGCTGCCCTTTCCGGCGCTGCCGGCGGGCTGGTGCTCGTGGTACTGCTTCGGCCCGAACATCGACCGCGAGAAGATCCGCGGCAACTGCGAGGCGATCCGCGCGCGCATTCCGGAGCTGCGCTTCGTCCAGATCGACGACGGCTACCAGCCGGCCATGGGCGACTGGCTCGAGACGGGGCCCGCGT
>JBFZCA010000501.1:0-4416 GCA_041308205.1 Planctomycetota bacterium
TCTTTGCGGCGGCCTCTTTTTCCCGGCCCATGCGGGCCGCGGGCGCGCAACCTTGCCCGACGGTGCGGGGCGCGCTATCCTGGTGTAGAATTCGGTAGCTGCGGCGCCTGCGTGCGCCGCGCGCAACAAGTTCCGGAATGTGAGGTTATGCCATGCACGCACTGAAGTTCTTCGTTCTTCCGGCGGCACTGTACGCGCTGACCCTCGCGGGAGCGGATGCACCGCCCGCGGCGCCGGCCGCCGATGCCAAGGCGCAGGCTCCCGCGCTTCCCACGAACGTCAGGGTAGCGGACGACCGCACGCAGGCGGAGGCCACGCCCAAGGAACAGCTCGCTCCGCTCGCGCCGGCCAGGGATCGCCCCGCCCCCCGCACGGCCGATGCGGAGTCGCTGGCGGCGGTCGACGCGTACGTGAAGGCCGTCGGAGGCATCGCGACCTTCGCGGCGATCCAGGACCGCTACGAGCGGTTCAACGTCATCCGCCACAACCCGACCGGCGAGACCAAGGCCGTGTTCGAGCGCTACTTCAAGCGCGCCAACAGCGTCAGGGAAGACTGGCACATGGATGTGCCCGTCGGGGACCAGCCGACGCTCGAGGTTCTTCAGACCTACAGCGGAGTGACCGGCCAGGGGTGGACCAAGATGATGGGCTACGTGTCGCCGCTCGACCCCAAGATGATCTACATGCTCGTGTGGGACAAGTACATCGACGACTTCTTCGTGTCGTGGCAGCGCGACGGCTATGCCCTCAAGTACCGCGGCGAGGGCGAGGTCCAGAAGCGCACGTGCCATACCATCGACGTCTACCCGCCCGCGGGCGGCACCGAGTCCCGCTACTTCTTCGACAAGGAAACCGGGCTCCTCCTCAAGAAGCATTGGCGCACGGACAGCCAGGACGGCCCCGTGCGCAGCGAGCTTTACTACGGCGAGTACCGCAAGGTCAAGGACATGAAGGACCCCGAGCGGGTCATTCAATACCCCTTCAGGCAGGATCAGCACGAGGACGGCGATCTCATCATGAGCCGCGAGTACGTCGAGATCAAGATCAACAGCGGCATCAGCGATGAGATCTTCGGGCAGCCCGACGGTCCCATCTTCGACGGGCCCATCGGCCGCAACGATCAGAAGGACAAGGCCGTCGAGAAGAAGGGCGAGGAAGTCAAGGCGCCGTGGAAGAAGGACGCCAAGCGCATCGTGCCGAAGGGCGCGGGCGACGAGGGCGCCGCCAAGGACGCTCCCAAGGAGTCCGGCGCCGCGCCGGCCGCTCCCTCGGCCCCGGCTCCGGCCGCTCCCTCGGCCCCGGCCCCGGCCGCTCCCTCGGCCCCCACGGGCATGAACGTCAAGACGAATTAGCCGCCGTCCGGCCGATCGCGCGGCTCGCGCCGCTGCGGGAGCGAGCCGCGGCCGCGCGCGTATGCCGATCCAAGCTGCCCGCACGCCGCATCCGCGGCGCTGCCGAGGCTGCGCCGCAGCGTCACCTCGCCCCCGAAGCGGCGTTTGAGCGCCGCGGCGAATGCCTCCACGGCGGCGTCGGCAGGCCGCGCGAATTCGGCGCCCTCCACGGGATTGTACGGAATCAGGTTCACGGCCGCGGGCAAGCCCTTGAGCAGCGCCGCGAGCCCGGCGGCGGCCCGGGGTCCGTCGTTGACGCCCGCAAGCAGCACGTACTCGAACGTGATCCGCTTGCCGTTCGTGACCTCCGCGTGCGCGCGGCACGCCGCCATCAGCTCCGCAAGCGGCATGCGCGCCGCCGCGGGTATCAGCGCCGCGCGCACGCCGTCGTCGATCGCGTGGAGCGAGATCGCCAGCTTGACCTGGGGAAACTCGCGGCCGAGGGCCTCGATCCGCCCGGGAACGCCGACGGTGGACACCGTGATGCGCCGCGCGCCCACGCCGCAGTCCCCGCCGATGGCGGCGAGAAACCCCCGCGTGCCGCGCCAGTTCAGGAGCGGCTCGCCCATGCCCATCAACACGATGCCGCTCGGGGCCGGCGTGCGGCCGCCCGCGGCCTTCATGAGCAGGTACTGGTCGACGATCTCGCCGGGCGCAAGAAAGCGGTGAAAGAAGGTCCCGGAGGCGCAAAACCCGCACCCGACCGGGCAGCCGCTCGCAACCGAAAGACAGTACGTGGCGCCATCGGGCATTGCGAGGCTCACGCTCTCGACGGGGTGCCCCTCGCGCGTCAGGAAGAGATGCTTGCACGCGTCGTCGCCCGCCGGAACCTCGCGCTCCCGGCGCAACGAGTGCACTTCGAAACCCTCGGCGAGCGCCACGCGCAGCTCGCGCGGCAGATCGCGCATCTCCTCGAACGAGCGCGCACCGCGGTCGTACACCCACGAGAGGATCTGCCGCGCGCGATAGGCGGGCGCGCCCGCCTCGGCCAGAAACGCCTCGAGCCGCCGGCGCGTTTCCTCGGCCCGCAGCGCCGTCAGCGGGGATCGGCGCGCGCTCATCGGCCGGCCTCTCCGCCCCCGCGCGTCATGCGCACGCCGCGCGTGCGCAACTCGGGCGAAATCTCGCCGCCGTCCTTCGCGAGGAAACGCACCCCGTCGAAGGCAAGGACGCTCTCGCCGTGCGAGAGCTCCTCGTAGTCCCCATCCTTCCGCAGGATCAGGACGAGCCTGCGCCCGGGCTGGTCGACGAGGGTCACGGGCAGGCCGTGAAACGTGAGCGCGAGCGTGCCGTTCGGCGCCGGCGCGAAGATGAAGACCTCGGTGCCCTTCCTGAAGAAGTACGAGCGCCCGTCGATCTCGAAGCGGAAGTGCCGCTCGGGCTCCTTGCGCACGAGGACGGCGTCCCCGAGCGCGATGATCCCGGGCGGCTCGATGCGGATGCGCTGCTTGAGATCGTCCCGCCCGACCTCGACGGTGAACATCACGTTGTGGAAGAGCACCGGCTCCAGCAGAATGCGGCCCGTGACGTCCGCGAACTCGACCGGCATGCGGCGGACGCTCACCCTGGCCGGCTCCGCCGCGCAGCCAATGCAGCACGCAAGCACCCAGACCTGCAATTTCATGCGACTTGTCCCGCCGCCTCCGCCCAAGGCCGCGCCGGCCGTCACTGCGGCGCCGGGCCGAGCTTCTTGACCAGGTACTTGATCTGATGGACCGTGAGGCTCAGGCGCCGCGCCGCCTCCTCGCGATTGCCCTTGGTGTCGCGCAGCACGCTGAAGAGCAGCCGGCGCTGGAAGCGCTCCGTCGATCCCGCGAACGAGCCTTCCTCGCACGCGTCGGCAAAGGCCTCCCGCACGCGCGTGTCCGCGGCCAGGCGCGGCGGCAGATCGTCGCGGTCGATCCACGTGCCGCGGCACAGCAGCACCGCGCGCTCGACCGCATTCCTGAGCTCGCGCACGTTGCCGGGCCAGCGCCACGCCGCCAGCGCCGCCGCGGCCTGCGGCGTGAAGCCGACGACGGTCTTCGCGTGCGCGACGGCAAAGCGCATGCGGAAGTGCTCCGCGCAGGCCATCACATCCTCGGGCCGCTCCCTGAGCGGCCGCACGTGCAGGTTGACGACGTTCAACCGGTAGAAGAGATCCTCGCGGAACTCGCCCTTGCGGCTCAGGCCCTCCAGATCGCGGTTCGTCGCCGCGATGACCCGCACGTCCAGCCGGCACGGGCTGACCGCGCCCACCGGAACGACCGTGCGCTCCTCCAGGAACCGCAGCAACCGCGCCTGCGCGTGCAGATCGAGCTCCCCCACCTCGTCCAGGAACAGCGTGCCCCCCTGCGACGACGCGAAGTAGCCGGGCGAGTCGCGCACCGCGCCCGTGAAGGCGCCGCGGCGGAATCCGAACAGCTCGCTCTCGATGAGCGCGGGAGACAGCGCCGCGCAGTCGCACGTGACGTACGGCTCGCCGGCGCGGAGCGACCGGCGGTGGATGTAGCGCGCCAGCATCTCCTTCCCCGTGCCGCTTTCCCCCGTGAGCAGCACCGTCGCATCGCGGGGCGCCACCACGTCCGCGTCATCGAGAAGCCTTCGCAGCGCGCCGCTCGCCCCCACCAACGTCTCGTTCGCTTCACGCATGTCACCTGCCTCCCGCGGTCCTCGCGACGGACCACGATTTTCCCCCGCACGGCGGGCGTGTCGTTCTTGCGGCGCAGGCGCTATTAGACCGCACGCTCCGCACCGCGTCAAGAATCGCGGGACGCCCGAGTTTCATCCTTCCTCCCGGCGCCCCCGCCCCCTACAATCGTCGTGCCTTTCCCGAGCGCCGTCCCGGCCGCTCTCCCGGGGATGCCATGGACCGGATCGACGCACTGCTTCGCCTCGTACTGTGCCGCGGAATAGGCCCCCTGCGCGGCAAGGAGCTCATCGAGCGCTGCGGCGACCCCGCGGCGCTCTTCACCCTTCATGCGCGCGCACTGGAGGCGCGCACCGGACTTCCGCCGCCGCTTCTGGCGCGTCTCCGCGACCCCGC
>JBFZCA010000502.1:0-4614 GCA_041308205.1 Planctomycetota bacterium
GCACGGCTACGCGCCCTGCCGCGGGCGCCGCGTCGTTCGATGGCCGGCGCCGGACGACGCGGGCCGCGCCGCGTCAGATCACCGTCCCCGGCGGGATCACGGCTCCCTTCTCGACCACGACTATTCTGTCCCTGATCGCCCAGCCGGGGCCGTCGGCATGCTCCCGCTGCGCCTCGTTGACGATCGTGACGCCGTCGCCGATGCGCACGTTCTTGTCGATGATCGCGCGCTTGATCGTCACGTTGCGGCCGATCCCCATGGCCGGCAGATGCGTTTCGACGTGCTCGGGCACGAAGTAGTCCGCGCCCATGATGATGCTGTTCTCGATCCGCGCTCCCTCCTTGATGACCGAGCGGATCCCCAGCATGCTGCGGACGATGTCGGCGCCCGTGATCCGGCAGCCGTCGGCCATCAGCACGGATTCGATCGTGCTCTTCTGAATCCTGCTCGGCGGCAGGAAACGGGGGCGCGTGTACATGCCCCAGTACGGATCGAAGAGGTCGATGGGCGGATCGGCCGCGACCATGTTGAGGTTGGCCGCATAGAAGCTGCCGATCGTCCCGATGTCCTCCCAGTAGCCGTTGAACGCATGCGCCGACACGCGGTAATCGCTGCGCACGGCGTACGGGATCACGTCGCGGCCGAAGTCCATGCCGTCGCACTCCCTGAGAATGCGCTCGAGCACGACGCGGTTGAAGAGGTAGATGCCCATCGACGCCCAGTACGTTCCGCTCGGGCTGCGGACGCGGGCGAGGTCATCGGCCGTCTGGGGCTTCTCGACGAAGTCGACGATCATGCCGTCGTTGTCGGTCTGCATGATCCCGAACCGGGGCGCCTCCTCGGCGGCCACTTCCTTGCAGGCGACGGTGATCTCGGCGCCGCTGCCCTCGTGGCTCGCGACCACGTCCTCGAAGTTCATCGTGTACAACTGGTCGCCCGACAGGATCAGGACGTGCGTGAGCCGCGTGGCCGGAAGGTACCTGAGACAGCGCCGCACGGCGTCGGCCGTGCCCTGGAACCAGTCCTCGCCGCCGTCCTCGCCCTGCGACGCCGCGATGATCTCCACGGTGCCCCGCGAGAGCGGTCCGAACTGATACGTCCGCGTCACGTGCTGGTTCAAGGAGCGCGAGTTGAATTGCGACAGAACGAAGATGCGGCGGATTTCGGAATTCAGGCAGTTGGAGATGGGAATGTCGATCAATCGGTACTTCGTGGCGAGCGGCACGGCCGGCTTGCAACGATGCTTCACGAGGGGATAGAGGCGCGTTCCGCGGCCGCCCCCGAGTATGATCGCCAGCATCGATGGCACGTGGATGCGCTGTCTGAAGGTCACGCTTGCCTCCGCCGGGGTCGCGAGGCGCACACGGCCGCTCGCGGGCGCGCGGCGCGCACTCCGGACGTAACTCGTCCTCCTTCAGGCGATGATGACGCTCCGGCGGGGAATCCGCAAGCGCGGGCGCATGCGGGACCCTCGGCCCCCAGCCTACGGCCTCCGTGCAGCGGGACGGGCCGGGGGCGCGGCGGCGAGCCTGCTCCGCCAGAGCTGCGCCTCGAAGCACACCGAGGCGTCCTCGTCCCCCGCCGCCTGTGCGATCGCATGCTCACCGATCGCACCGCCGAAGCCGGCGAGCGCGCCGAGCGCCGCGGTCCTGACGGCGGCGCTCTCGTCCCGGAGGGCCTCGAGCAGGACATCCGCCGCACCGGCCGGCGCGAGCTCTCCGAGGCACCGCGCCGCGACGGCTCGGAGCTCGAAGTGCACCGAGCTTCGCAGGATCCCGGCGAGGGTCTCGGGCGCCTCGGGGGCGCCGCCGAGGCACAGCTCGCGGATCCGTTCCTTGTACGCCGCAAGCTCCGCGGCGCCGGGCGTGAAGATCCCGGAGGGGCAGAGGCAATCGGAGGAGTAGTCCATCGGGTCGGCGGCGAGGAGGCCCGCCGCGGCGGGAAGCTCCCGGCAGGTCGCCGGTACGGGCGCCGCCGCGGGATCGCCTTCAGGGGGCATGTCCGAGGCGCCGACCGCAAGAACGGTCAACGCCTCCAACGCCGGATCCCCCCGGCCGGCGGCCGGCGCAACGCGCTCTACGGAGGCGTTCGCCAGGTCCACCCCCGCCTCCACGGCCGCGGCGTACACGCACGCGAGCAGGAAGGCCCGGACATCTTCGTTCAGCGGCCACATGCCCTCCGCAAGACGTTCGAACGCCCTGCCGAGCAGCACGGCGGCCCGGAACGCCCTGGGCGAGGCTCCCTCGGCAAGCGCCGCCAGAAGCGACGTTGTCGCGTCGATGGCCTCGCGCAACACGGGCGCAGTCGCCAGACACGCATCACTCACGAGCAATCTGAGTTGTGCAAGTACTTCTTCTTCGCGGCGCACCGAGCATTCCTCTCCGCGGCCTTGCATGCGAAAGCGGCGAATCACGGCCTTCCGCATGGGTCCTTCGGCCGGCAATCTCTCATCACAGCGGGACACGCGCTACCCTCTTCATCCCTCCTTTTGCAACCGATTCTGCGATGGTACCGCGACGCATGCGCCGCGGTGAGGAAACTCAACGCATCTCTTGTATCCAAAGTATGTTACGCAGTTCCGGAGGTGCGGATCCGGCGCGCCCGTACCACGGCCGGCCGCACCCTCCCGGTCCGCCGCCGTCGCCAATGCCCCGAACGGGACATTCCCCCCGGCAAACGCGTTCCTTCGCATTGACGCTCCAGACAAGCTAGGCTACTATCATGCCTTGCGGCGCTGCCGGCCTTCCTGGGCGCGGCGGGGCGTCGTTTGCGGTTTCTTACGGAGAACGCGCAGAATGGCCGTCCACCCAACCGCGATCCTGAGTGGGGACGTGCAGCTTGCCGAGGACGTCGAGATCGGGCCTTTCGCAGTCATCCGCGGCCCCGTCACGATCGGCACGGGCACGGTCATCGAGGAACGGGCGACAATCCAGGGATCGACCGAGATCGGCTGCCACAACCGCATCTGCTGCGGCGCGGTCGTGGGCGGGGATCCGCAGGACCGCTCCTACCGCGGCCAGCGCAGTTATCTCAAGATAGGCGACCACAACGTCATCCGCGAGTACGCGACGATCCACCGGGGCTCGCGCGATGAGTCGTGCACCATCGTCGGCAATCACAACCTTTTCATGGCCTTGAGCCATATCGCCCACGACTGCCGTATTCACGACAATGTGATCATCGCAAACGGCTCCCTGGTGGCCGGGCACGTGGAGATCTTCGACAATGCCATCATCAGCGGCCAGGTCGCGATCCACCAGTTCGCGCGCGTGGGGAGGCTGGGCATGGCCGCCGGTCTGAGCCGGATCACCCGCGACATACCCCCCTTCATGATCGTCTACGGCGAGAGCACCGTGATCGGCCCGAATTCCGTGGGCATGCGCCGGGCGGGATTCTCCCCCGAAGCGCGCCTGGCGGTCCGCAGGGCCTTCCGCCTGATGTACAGATCCAAGCACACGATCGCGGAGGCGCTCAAGCTCATGGCGGCCTCTCCGCCGACGCCCGAGGTCGCCGAGATCGCCGCTTTCGGGGCCGCATCCAAGCGCGGGCTGAGCACGCACCACCGCTTCCTCGCGCAAGGCAAGAGCAAGGACGCCTCGGCCGAAGACAGATTCTGAGCCGCCGCGGCGCGGCCGGACGTCGGCGCCGCGGCGCGCGGGCCGGCCGACAACGGGCCGCGTTCCGCCGGCAACGCGCGGAGGACAACGGCTATGCGCACGAAAGCACCTTGGACGATCATCGCGGTGATCGGCGCATGGGCGCTCGGCATATCCGGCGCCGAGGACTGGCCGCAGGCCAAGTACGATTCCGAACGCTCGGGCAACCTCCCCGAGCGCCGGATCGCCGCGACTCTCGGCCTTGCCGGCGCGGTGCCGCTCACGGACGCCGTGCTCACCGCGCCCGCCGTCAAGGACGGCAAGGCGTTCGTCGTCGATGCATCCGGCACGGCCGCCTGCATCGACGCCGCCACGCTGGCCATCGTCTGGCAGACGCGCACGCGCGGCGGCCAGTGGAACTGCAACAACGTCTCCTCCCCCGCCATCATCGACGGCTACGTCCACTTCGGCACCACGGCGGGCAGCTACTACGTCCTCCGCGCTTCGGACGGCGCGATCGTCAAGGAGCTCAGGACCGGCGACCCGATCTTCTCCGCTCCCGCCGTCGCCAACGGGGCCGCGTACTTCGCCACCCTGGGCTCGCGCGTCTACAAGGTCGCGCCGGACGGCGCCGTCCGCTGGACCTGGGACTACGTCGAGGAGCACCTCAAGTTCGAGGGCGACCGCTGGAGCGGCGCGGCCTGGGCCGCGCGCGGCCAGCGCGTCACGTGGCGCGAGCAGTTCTGCTGCACGCAGGACATCGCGGTCCACGGCACGATGCTCATCCTTCCGGCCGGGGGACCGCTCCTGTGGATCGAGGATCTCGGCGACCGCGCCGCCGTCCGCCACATCTACCACGAGCAGCGCGAGGACCCCGCCACGCTCGGCCTCAGCATGGACGGGGAGGGCGCCGTCTACCGCCAGTGGCACCAGCGCGACAACGGCGGCCGCGTCGAGATCCTCAGGATCGCGGACGGCAAGATCGCCAAGGATTTCGTCCACGGCACGGGGTCGAACT
>JBFZCA010000503.1:0-3072 GCA_041308205.1 Planctomycetota bacterium
ACGCCTTCTAGGCGGCTGGCGGAAGGAGAAAGTCAACCGGTTCCCTTCTATTCGCTATTCGCAGAGCCCCTCTTCTGGCGCTGGGTATTGTGGACGTTTCTAGTTTTTAAGGTCCTTGCCCCCCGCCTGCAAACACTGTCGAACTATACTCTCACGGACAAGTGTAACAGTTATTTGTCCTCCTCGTCTGTGAATTTGCAGATGCATTCCGTCAATCGCTCGTGGAGTATTGGTGATGACGCTCCAACTGTTGAAAAGGACTATTCCATATGCGCGTAGAGCCGGCCATCGGAAAATACACCATTCGGCCATCGGAAAATGTACCACCCTGGGGCATGTTTCTTCTCGACGCGATGATGCGTCGGGAAGGAAAGGAGAATGCTCAGGATGGAACAGGTACATATCGTTCGGCACAAGCACTTCAAAGATGGTCTAAGCGTTCGACGGATCGCCCGGGAAATGGGATTGGACCGTCGGACGGTCCGGAAGTATCTTGAGGAGTCTGAACCTCGAAGGGTGGAAGTTTCGGTTAGGCCGCAGCCGGTGATCAGTAAGATCGGGCCGCGGATCGAGGCATTGTTGGAGGAATGGAAGTCCCGGTTGTGCGGGAAACACCGTCTGACCGCCTCGCGACTTCATCGTGAACTGATCGAGGAGGGGTGTTGTGTCGGGGAACGAACCGTCCGCAGGTTCCTGGCAGAGAAGCGGCGAGAGGCGGCGGAGGTATACATTCCTTTGGTGCACCGGCCCGGCGATGAAGTGCAAGTCGACTTCTTCGAGGTGACGGTCGATGAAGGCGGGTTGCGTCGCAAGGCATGGAAGTTCTTGATGCGGTTGATGTATTCGGGACGCGATTTCATCCGTCTGTATGACTGGTGCGACATGCCTTGTTTCCTCGACGGGCATGTACGGGCCTTCGAGTATTTCAAGGGCATGGCCAGACGCGGCGTGTATGACAACCTGTCGGCGGCGGTAAAAGGGTTTCTGGGATTGAAGGACCGTGTCCTGACGGATCGATTCCAGGCGCTGTCGAGTCACTATCTCCTCGAACCGTGTTTCGCCCGTCCCGGTCAGGGGCACGACAAGGGCGGCGTAGAAGGGCGAGGCAAGTCGATCCGTCTCCAACATCTGACTCCCATCCTGGCGGGGCCGGATCTGGATGCGATATCCGACAGGGTCTTGCGTGACATCGAGAATGCGTGGCGGCAAAAACGGCATGCCGACGGCCGACTTCTGTCCGCGTTGTATGACGAAGATCGCGCATTGCTGCAACCGTTGCCAGAGGCCCCTTTCGATCCGCGATGTCTGACACCTGTGGCGATCAGTCACAGTTCCACCGTCAAGGTCAAGGCCGCGGAGTACTCCTTGCCCGAACGGTGGGCGCGTCTGGATGCGGAGGCGTGGATAGGCGCGCGCGATATCCGCTTTTGCTGTCGAGGCGAGCAGACCCTTCGACCGAGACAGAGACCTGGCGGAAAACGCATTGAATACCGTGACTATATTCAGGGACTGTCTCGTAAACCCCAGGCCGTACGCCAGGTGGCTCCTGAGTTGATGGTCGAACTCGGCGAACCGTATCGCCGTTTGTGGAAACTGTTGGAACAGACTCACGGAGGCCGGCAGGCCGGCCGTGTCCTGGCCGATGTGTTGGGCGCAATTAACGATCATGGTCAACCGGCGGTGACGGCGGCACTCAACGAAGCGTTGGCCGCAGGCGCGTTCGTCGCGGAAGGGGCCGGCAACCTGTTGTTCCTCACGCGGCACTTGCCGAGACCATCCGTGCTGCCCGAGACCGTCGTGCCGATAGGCTTACGGTCCATTCGCATCGAGGCCGGTTGCGCATCGGACTATGACTCCTTGCTCGGAAAAGGGGGTGCGGCGTGAGCGACACAGTCCTACAAGCCGTGATTCAAGGGCACGCTCGACAACTGCGCACGCCAACCATTGCTCGCGAGTGTGTCGCCGTGGCCCGGCGAGCCCGTGACGGAGGTTGGTCGTACGAGGAGTATCTGCGTGAACTCTTGGAGACCGAACTGAGGAGTCGCCAGGAGAACGCCGCGCGGCGGTATTTGAAACTGGCCGGATTCCCCGATCTGAAGACCATGGAACAGATCCAATGGGATGCCCTGCAGGGCGTTTCCCGTCCAAAGATCCTTGAACTGACCAGTTGTCGGTTCGTGGAAGTATCCGAGGATGTGGTCATCGCCGGTCCTATCGGCACCGGCAAGACCCATCTGGCGATTGCCCTGGGCGTGGAAGCCGCCCGGCGGCGCATATCCGTCGCGTTCCACAAGGCGGCCGATTTGGTGCGTATTCTGATGGAGGCTCGCGACGAACGAACGCTTTCACGACTGCACCGTCGGTACAAGAAGGTGCCGCTTTTGATCGTGGATGAACTCGGCTTTGTCCCGTTCAAGCGCGACGGTGGCGAGTTGCTCTTCAATCTACTGGCCGATCGCTATGAACGGCGATCCACCATTGTGACCACCAACTTGGCCTTCGCCGAGTGGGTCCAGGTCTTTGGCGACGAGAAACTGACAACGGCATTGCTGGATCGCCTCGCCCACCATGCGCACATCCTCACGACCAAGGGCAAGAGTTACCGCACCCATTGCGGCCACCGAGAGGACGCGCCGTCCACCGACACGAGCACGACTTCACAGGGGGAATCGCTGAACAACGGGGAAATCGTTCATGAGTAATCATGTTCAGGTCTGTCCGTCCACGGTTCGGCCGCGTTCAAGTGCGCAGTTCGAAGCGATCATCTGTTTCGCGCGGTTGCACCTCTACAACAAGGGTTTGCCGTGTGGCGCCGAGGCCTTACGTCGATACCTGCGGCGAGAAATGGATTTGTGTCCGTTGCCCTCAGTGAGGCGCATCGGGAAGATACTCACCTTGTACGGTCTGACCCATAGGCGTACCGGCTGGTATGACGGAGAAGAACTTCAGGGACTCCCGGCGTCAGCACACGTCCCCGAGGCACAACGTCGACACTTCTCCATGTACGGTCCATACGAACAGTAAACACATTGTGGAAACAAGTGGTCAGAACACACTCAGAGGCACCACACG
>JBFZCA010000504.1:0-12817 GCA_041308205.1 Planctomycetota bacterium
CGCCCGCGACGCAGGTCAGGGCCACGCCCACCGCGCGCAAGGTCGCCGAGGCGCGCGGCATCGACCTGCGCTCGGTCAAGGGCACGGGCGTGAGCGATCGCATCATGAAGGCCGATGTCTGCGCCGCGGCGCCGTCCGCGCCGTCCGGTCGCGCGGCCGCGTCCCCCTGCGCCAGGGAACTTGCAGGCGCACACGGCATCGATCTCGCGTCCCTGACGCCGACCGGCCCCGAGGGCAGGATCATCACGCGCGATGTCGAGGCCCGCATGGCCGCGGCGCCGGCCGCCGCATCGCCGTCCGAGGAGGGCGTCAAGTTCGTCGAGCTCGCGGGCATGCGCAAGGCGATCGCCGGCGCGCTCCAGTTCAGCAAGCAGCAGGCGCCGCACTTCTACGCAACGATCGAGGCCGACATGGCGCGCGCCCTGGCCTTCAAGGATTACCTCCAGGAGACGGGCCGCAAGCTCACCGTGAACGACCTCGTCCTGCGCGCCGCCGTGCTGGCGCTCGTGAGGCATCCGCAGGTCAACAGCCGCATCGAGGGGAACCGCGTCAGCTACTTCAGCCAGGTGAACCTCGGCGTCGCCGTGGGGCTCGACGCGGGGCTCGTCGTGCCCGTGATCCTCAACGCCGCGGCGCTCGGCATCGACGCGCTCGCCCATGAGGCGCGGCGCATCGTCGCCGCGGCGCGCGAGGGCAAGCTCATCGGCATGGGACGGGGCACCTTCACGGTCACGAACCTCGGCATGTTCGGCATCGAGTCGTTCTCCGCGATCATCAATCCGCCCGAGGCCGGCATTCTCGCCGTCGGGGCGGCGAAGGACGCCGTCGCCATCAAGGACCGCACCTTCACGCTGACGAAGGTCATGAAGCTGACGGTGTCGGTCGACCACCGCGTGGTCGACGGAATTCTCGCGGCGAAGTTCCTGAACTCGGTCAAGGAGTTCCTGGAGAACCCTGAGAGCTTGAGCGCGTGAGCGCGGCCGCCGGCCCGCACCGCGCGGAAGGAGGCACCGTGTGCACCCTGGTCCTGTGCATCGCCGTCGCGTGCGCCGCGCCCGAGCAGGCGGCGCTGCCCATCTTCCCGGTCAAGGATGCGAAGGCCGCGTGCGAATTCTGGAAATCGACCTGCGGCCTCGATCTCGCGCTGAGCGAGCCGATGCCGTGCGCCGGCGGCGGCACGCTCGCGTATGCCGAGGACAAGGCGGCCGGCGTCAGGCTCGCGCTGCTCGTCCCGCAGGTTTTTCAGAAGCCCTCCCCCCTGCCGCGCGCGTGCATTCGCATCCCCGACATCGCCGCGGCCGCGCGCGCCTTTCCCGATGCGCCCAGGTTCACGGCGGACGGCGTTCTCCACGTGCTCTGCGCCGACGCCGACGGCAACTTCTTCCTCGCCGCCGGGCGGGAATCCGCCGCGAAGGCGCTCTTCAACGGCAAGGACCTCGCGGGCTGGCGCACGTTCCGCACGGGGGCGTGGAGCGTCAAGGACGGGACGATCTTCGGCGAACAGGGGCCCGCGAGCGGCGGCGGCTGGCTCCTGACCGATGCGGTCTACAAGGACTTCACCCTGACCTTCTCGTTTCGCATCTCGGAGGGCGCCAACAGCGGCGTCTGCGTCCGCTACGACGGCGACGGCGCGCCGCCCCAGACGGCCGTCGAGATCCAGCTCAGCGAGAACGACCCCGAGTACCGCACGGGAAGCTTCATGGGCATCCGCAAGGCGCCGGACGGCCTCATCAAGGAAGGCTGGAACGCGGCCTCCGTCACGGTCGAAGGCAACCTCGTGGTGAGCGCGATCAACGGCAAGGAAGCCGCGCGCGAGACGATCGCGCGCCTCCTGCCCGAGGGCCGGATCGGCTTCCAGGTCCACGGCACCCCGAAGTACGCGGGCATGACGGTCGAGATCAAGGACGTGATGCTGGCGCCGAGGTAGGCTGGAGGTTATGTTCTGCCGGAGCGGGCTGCGTATCTCAGGCAGGCGCGAATGGCCGCCGCATCCACTTGCGGGTGCGAGGCCGCAAGATCCGCCTCGCTCTCTCCGGCGCCCCGGGCGATGCCGCCCGTCCGGCATCGCCCGGGGCCCTCGGCCGCGCGCGGGCGCGCGCGGCGAAGGCCGGTCCTACGGCCGCATCGCGGGGTCGCCGAGGAGCACCCATGACCGGCGCGCCGCGACGCTCCCGATCTTGGCCTTGGCAGCCATCGCGGCCTGGCCCACGGTGACGCCCGGCTCGCCGAAGATCTGGCGCACGAACTCCTCGTTCATGGGTCCGAGCGATGCAGGGTCGACGAAGTCCGAGCAGCCCCACACCGCCGCGGCGCCGCCGCCCCCCGCCAGGAGCAGCGTCTCGCCGAGCCCCGTCACGGGCAGATCGTGGAAGCAGCAGTTCAGGTCGCACACGCTCGCCACGACCGGGAGGCTCGCGCCGTTCGCGAGAGCCGCGGCATCGGCCCCCGTGAGGGTGTAACCCCACCAGAAGTCCACCCAGCTCCACCCGCGGTGGTTGATGAAGCGCGGGCCCTGCTGCCAGCGCGCGAGGAGCTCCGCCCTGACGCCGGCAACGCCGAGGGCCGACTCGAAGATCTCGTGCGCCGTGTACGGCGCCGGGATCAGCGCTTCGAGCGCGCGGCTCGCCGCCTCGCAATCGACGCCGCCGGTCTCCGTCTCGGCGCACAGGAGCACGTCGTTGGTCTGGAGCACGTTCTCGCGGGCGACGAGCTTGGCCACGACCGCCGCGGTCTGGGCGGCGGTCCGCACGGGGAAGCGCCCGATGGCCAGCTCGGCCGTGCCGTCGCCATCCACGTCGGCGAACCAATCGTCGGACGCGGTCTCCATGAAGACCGCATCGACGAGCTTGGTCGGCACGAAATCGTAGTACCCGAACCCCATGAAGTTGCGCGGGTCGAAGCTCGCGTCGCCGACGAGAAGCACGTGGCTCGGCGCGGTCGTCCAGACCGCCGCGGCCCCCGCCAGGAAGTCCCTGATCGGATAGGGGCTCACGTGCCCGTAGTTGTACTCGTCGAAGATGTCCTGCACATCGACGACCATCACCGACCATCCCTGGCCGGCGCGCAGGCCGACGAGCGGCGCCATGTCGGCCGCGAAATCGGCGTGCGTGATGATGACGAGCTCGGCCCCCCCGGTGATGCGCCCGAGCTGCGACGGGACGTTGGGGACCACCGCCGACGGTTGCCTGACCGCGCCGCCGGCGAAGACGTAGATCGTCCGCGGGCCCGCAACGGTGGGCGCAAACGACGCCGTGTAGGCCCCGGCCTCCGGGCGGACGTTGCAGTGGAGCCCCACGGGCTGCAGGGGATTCGTGATGTCGATCGCGATGATGTCCGAGGTCGTGAACCCCCGCACCGCGGCGAGCTGCCCGCCCGAGGCGATGCAGCGCAGCTCATCGCCCGCCGCGTAGAACAAGTGCGGGTAGGTGAGCGTGATCGTGTCGACGAGGGTGACGTCGTACAGCGACGCCTCGCCGGCGAGATACACCTGGTTGTCGCCGTCGATCAGCATCGACGCCGGCACGGTGAACGCCGCCCGGCTCGCGGCCATGTCGGCGAACTCGAGGCGGCCCACATCGACCCCGTTGAGCTGCACGCGCACGCTGTGGCCGCCCCCCGACGCGCCCTGCAGGGCAACGTCGAGCACGGCATTCTCGAGCGACGCGAGATGCACCCGCGCCGACCCCACGGCGACCTGCGCCCCGAACGGCGTCACGACCGGGCCGAAGAAGTTCCCGGCATCGCCGTTCTTGAGCATCGACACGTAGATCGTCCGCGGGGACACGGCGACCGTGCAGGGGAAGCTCACCGCCGTCGAGGCCTTGCGCGAGGAGCCGGCGACCTCGGCGATGCGCGCGCCCGCGCCCAGATCCGCGGTCAGCCAGCAGACCTTCGTCCCCGACCACGGGGTGTCGAGCGCCGTCGCGTAGAACTCGATCCAGGAGCTGGGACCGAAGGGGTTGTTGCCGGTGCTCGCCACGCGCAGAGGGACCTCCACCCCCTCCGCGAACAGCCGCAGCGACGAGGAGCGCACCCCGGGCGGCAGGCCGGCCGCCACGAGCGCCGGCTGTCCGACCCGGTACCAGCCCTCCTCACCGACCGCCACCTTCACGGCGGGCATCCCCGCCAGGAGCCACGTGTCGGCCCCGAGCGCCTGCGCGCCCGCAAGCGCCGCACACACGACCGCGCACGCCGCCGGAAGAACACGGAACCTGCGCGCGCCGGCGACGACCTTCGGTGTCACCCGGCGACCCGCGCTTCGGTTGCACGTTCCCCGCTCGACGCCTGACGAACCTGTCACCCGCCGATTCGACTGCATGTTCCGAAATCCCCCAAAAACGAGCACGGAAGTATACGATGCTCCGGAAAACCGTCAACCGCGATCCCCTCTCGCACCGGATGATGATCCCGCAACCGCATATCTCGGAAAGTATTGTGACCGAGCTTCCCGCCCGGGCGGGAAGCGTCAGCGCCGCAGCACCACATGTTCTTTGAGAAGTTGCAGGGGTCTGAGCGCGTGCGCCAGGACGGGGCGCGAACGCCGCCTCACCCACGCGGGCGGAGTGCTCACGCGTTTCCACAGGAGCCGTGCGCGGTCGCCCGCGCGGTCGAGCGCCCGCAGCAAGTAACCCGGGCTCTGCCGGCCCGGCGCCGCGTCCTCGTCGAAGAGCCGGCGGCACGCGCGCACGGCGAGCGCAGTCGCCGTTCGATCCGCATCGATCGCGTGCTCGAGCACCGCCGGCATCTCCAGCCCGTACGTCCAGGCGGCGACGCGGATGCCGAGGAGCAGCATGCGCCGCGCGCCCAGGCGCTTGGCGCGCGCGAGGAGATCGAACCACTCAGGCTCGCTCAGCACGCGGCCCAGGCCCGCCACGTCGGCCACCCAGTCCAGCCGGCGCCAGTTGTGACCGGCGCCGTGAACGCAGAGGTGC
Organism: Planctomycetota bacterium; assembly: GCA_041308205.1. Classification (GTDB taxonomy): domain Bacteria; phylum Planctomycetota; class UBA8108; order UBA8890; family UBA8898; genus UBA8898. The sequence goes on from JBFZCA010000504.1 coordinate 4,932, forward strand.
AGCAGCGCATCCTCGGGCGCCGGCGTCCGCACTCGGCCCCCGCCGAGCGCCACCGGCACGCTCCGGTCCCACAGCGACGCGGGATCGCGCGCCGCGCCGAAGTACTCTTCGAGGAGCGCCCAGTGAAGATCGATGCACACCTCTCCGCGGGGGCGGACGAAGGCGTGCTCGCAGCGCGCGAAGAGCGCCGCCGGATCGTCGGGGAGCGGGAAGTACGGCCGGTATCCCTGCGCGCGCAGGAGGTCGCACGCGGCCGGGAAATCCCGCCGCGGCACGAGCACGTCGAGGTCCCCGAACTGCCTGCACGAGCCGGCCCCGTACACGAGCGCCCCGAGCGCGGGCCCCTTGACCGCAAGCGCGGGGATGCCGCGGCCCCCGAGCTCGCCGACGAGCTTCAGCAGCTCCGCGGTCAGGACGCAGGCGCGCGCGGCCGCGGCGCGCGCCTGCGCGCTCAGTTGCCCGCGCACGTCACGCGGCACGCCCTCGTCGGCGCCGATGGCCCGATGCACGAAGAGCGTCAGGCCGTGCAGGCGCGCCTTCCTGAGCAGTGCGTCCCACCGGACCGGCGCGCGCGCGAGCTCGGCCGCGGACGCGCGCGCAGATGCATCCCACGCCGACCTCACGGCTGCAATCAGCAACCGCATGCCGGTGCTGGAAAGGGCGCGCGCGAGCTCGGGCGGCATCATGGCATCACCGCCCGCATGCGCCGGGCCGCACGGCGCGCGGCCGCGAGGCAGCGTGCGATGCGGCCGCTCCACGCGCCGTGCCTCGTCGCGAGGTCGATGCGCCGGCCCCTGCGCTCGACCGCAACGACCCGTCCGAGAACATCCGCGGCTTCGAAGGGCCGATCGGGGGCGGCGGCGGCATCGCCGCGCGTCAGGAAACGCGGCGCGCCGCCCTCCCCGGCGGCGATGCGGAGCACCCGATGCGCCACGAGGCGCGTCCCCCGGAGGAAAAGGATGATGTCGCCCGGCGCGATGTCGCCCGGCGCGGCCGGCGCCGCGATGATCGTCTCCCCGCCGCGAATCGCCGGGCGCATGCTGCCGCCCGGCGCGCTGAATCTGACGCCGCGGCCGCACGCGAGCAGTTCCACGGCGACCGAGACCGCGCAATCGACAGGCGCTGCGGGAACCGGCATGGCGTTCAGCCCTCCAGCGCCACGGCCGCTGCCGCCACGTCCGTTCCCGGGAGATAGGAGACCTCGCACCCCGGAACGTGCGCCGCGATGTCCGCAAGCGCGCCGACCGTGAACTCGAGGGCACGGGCACAGTAGAACGGGCAGAACACGCACGAGTACAGCCGCGCCGCGTACGCGGCGCCCGCGAGCGGCCGGAACCTCGGTTCCGCTCCGGCGTTCTCGCCGCGCCGGATGAAGTACACGCGCGCAAGCGGCGCGCTTCCCGGCGTGCTGAGCGCCGCCTCGCCGTGCCACGGGGTACCGTGCATGCGCAGCTCGTCGCCGTGCCGTCTGACGACGATGCGGTCGTCGCTGAGCACCACCGCCCCCTCGTGCCGTTCCCAGTGGCGCGCCATGGTCGTCTTTCCCGCGCCGGACTGGCCGACGAAGAGATGCCCGCGGCCGGCCGCATCGACGATCCCGCAGGCGTGCAGCTCGACGCCGCGCCCGCCGGCCAGGAGGTGCGTCAGGAGCAGCTCGTCGAGCGGGTAGCCGAGCGGATAGAACGCCGCGCCCTCGGCGAAGTAGGGCCGATGGTACACCACCTCGCCGCGCGTGAAATCGCGCGAGAAACGCGCCGCGCGCACCGGGAAAGGCCCCATCGCCTGCGAGCGGAACGTGAACGTGCGGGCGCCGCCGTCGTCATGAAGCCGCCAGTGCGCGCCGGAGTCGAAGAGCTCCCGGCCGGCCGGCGCATCGACGAGCTCGCCCCACGCGACCTCGACCCGCGTATCCGGCGCCGCGCCGCCGGCCTCGAAGCGGGCCACCGCACCCTCGAGCGTGATCCCCGGGCCGCCGGGCGAGGCGGCCAGCTCGATCCCGATGCCGGCGATGGCGATCCGCCGCGTGTCGGAGATCCTCGTCTGCGCGTTGCGCATCGGTTTCCGCTCCCTCCGCGCCCGCATCACGACCCGAGAAGCACGCAGCCGAACTGCCCGCAGGTCGAGAAGTTGCTGCTCCCGTAGCCGCCCGGCGTCTTGCAGCCCGCGAGGACCGCCTCCTCCGGCCGCAACGGCACCAGGCACACGGCCGGCTTCTCGTACGGCTTCCGGCTCCCCTGCGTCCGCGCGGCCGAGACGCCGCGCATGTCACATCGCGCCGACATTGCACACCTCCGCGCGCCGCGGGAGCGGCGCGCCTTCCCCGCAGTACTCGCACGGCCCGTGCGGCGCCGCCTCGATGCCGAACGCGCGCGCACGCAGATGCGCCACGCGGCAGAGGAAGTCGACGGGCGTCTCCCCATCGCCGCCGGCGAGCATCCCCTGCGCCGGGCACATGCCGCACAGCGCCGCAAGCGAGCACTCCGTGCACTTCGTGCGGCGCGTGATCTCCGCGTTGCGCACGCACGGCATCCATTCGTCCCACCCCGCGCGAAAGCCGCCGCGGCGGACGTCGAACCCCTCGCCCGCCGACAGCGAACAGACGCGCAGCATTCCGTACGGATCGATCGTGAAGGCCATCGTCCCGCCGCCGCAGCGGTACCGAGTCCTGCCCGCGCACGCAACGCCGCCCATGCGCGCGGCCAGGCGCCGCCACTCCGCGGCCCGCGCCGGGTCCTCCGCGTCGATCGCCACGATCTCCTCGGGGCTCAGGCGATACCGGAGCGGCCCGGCGCCTCCGTCGAGGCGCGGGTTGATCATCGGATCGATCTTGAACTCGCAGCCGAATTCCTCTTCCGCGAGGCGCCGCATGTCCTCGCGCTCGTGATGATTGATGGACAGGATCATGCTCTTCAGGCGCACGGGGACCTCGCGCTCCCGGAGCAGCCGAATGCCGCGCAGGCAGCGCGCGAACGAGCCCGGGACGCGGGTAACGCGCTCGTAGGTCTCGGGCGTGCTCCCGTACAGCGTGATCTCCGTGTAGAAGGGCCGGTACTCGGCAAGCAGGTCGGCAAGGGCGGGCGTGAGCAGCACGCCGTTCGTGAAGAGGATTACGAGGAGCCCCCGCCGCCTGGCATGCAGGTAGATCTCGGCGAAGTCTCCGCGCGCCAGGGCCTCCCCGCCGGTCAACAACACCCACAGCGCGCCGGCGTCGGCGATCTCGTCGATCAGACGGATGTGCTCCTCGGTCGAGAGCTCGCGCTCGGCCGCCGCGCGGTCGCCCGGGGGAAGGTTGTTGTAGCAATGGACGCACGCGAGCGGGCAGCGATGCGTGAGCTCGATCGTCGCATCGACCGGCAGTCGCGCCTCGTGCGCGCGCCGGTGGACGCCGAGGCTGAACTCCGTGTACGCGCGCACGTCCACCGTCACTCCTCCCTGGCCCGAACGAGCCCCGCGCCGGCAAGCTCGGCCAGGAACTCGCGGACATCGCGCTCGGCGTCGGCGCGCGACACTTCGTACTCCTCGGCGAGCGCCGCCGCAAGGTCCCCGGCCGTCGCGCGGCCGTCAATGCGCCGCCAGATCGCGCCGCCGGCGCCGTTGAGCACGTACGCGCCGTCGAGGTCGCCCACGCGCCCCCGGACGGGAACGATGATGATCTCGCCGCCGATGTCGCGCGTCACGAGATTCGCATCGATGGCAAACACTTCGGCCGGCATACCCATGTCTCGATCTTCCCCTCACCCGGTTCCGCGAGCGGCAGCCTTTCGTCACACCTGGCATCGTCTCTTGCAGAGACGATGCGTCGTCTCCCATCGTCTCTTATCGGCCTGGAGACGGCTCTCGCTTTACAGGCCCTTGCGGCCGCGCGCCCCTGGCACGCCGGCGGCCGCGAGAACCCGGTCGAGCCGGGGGAACGTCCCCCCGGGGCCGCGCAGCGCGCGCACGTTCGGCCCGAGCGGCCGCCAGAGCGCGGGATCGCTCGGCCCGAACACCGCGATCGTGGGCGCGCCGAGCGCTCCCGCAACGTGCGTGATCCCCGAGTCGTTCCCCACGTACAGCGCGGCGCGCATGAGGAGCCCCGCGAGGGCGACGAGCGGCAGGCGGACGACCGCGGCCGCGGTCCCGCCCGCGGCGGCAGCGACGGCCGCCGCATCCGCTTCCCCGCAGGGCACGCGCACCGCGAAGCCGGCGGCGAGCGCGTGTTCGATCACCGCTCGAAAGCGCTCGGCGGGCCAGTTCTTGGCCGCGCTCCCGCTTCCCGGGTGAACGACCGCGCAGCACGGCGGCGCGTCCTCGGGACAGGGAAGCGCGCGCGCGATCATCGCCTGCCCCTCGGGGAACTCGGTGATGCCCCACGGCGCCAGCACGGCAAAGATCTGGCGCGCGACGTGCACCCCCGGCCGCACCCCCCCGAACGACACGAGCTCCCGCGCGCCGTGCGCCCTCAATCCTTGCGCGAGGGCGCCGTCCGGATCGGCAAGCAGCGACGCGACGCGATCGAAGCTCCCCACGAACTCGGCGAGCTCCCGGCACGGCGCGCGCTCGGCCGGAGCGAAGAGCGGCGCGAAGAACGCATCGGCGATGTCGCGTTCCGCATCGGCCAGCCCTCCCGCGACGGCCAGCAGCCGCGCTTCGGTCCTGCCCGCAAGGCACAGGAAGGCGTCCGGACGCCGCGCGCGCAGCGCGAAGAGCACGGGGTAGCTCAGCACGACGTCGCCGATGGCGCCCGCGCGCAGGATCAGGATTCGTTCGAGCATGCGATTCCCTGAATGGACCGCCGGTCGTGTTCGTCAAAAGAGATGTCTCGTATAATAATGCACGGGTGGCGGGGGCCACCATGCGGGACCGGCGGGCCTACAAGGAGGGCTGACATGCGAACTCTCTGCGCGCTCCTCGGAACGTGGGCCGTGCTCCTGGCGGCATCGCGCGTGCCGGCCGCCGGCGCGCCCGAGGTCGATGTCAAGGATCTCGCCATCACTCAGGCGGTGCAGGTCCCGGCCGAGAGCACGCTGCTTGCGGCGCGCTCCGCCGAGGGCAAGACGATCGTGTACACGGCGGCCGGCGTCACGATTCTCTTCGCCGAGGAAGGCGCCGCGCCCATGACCTTCGCCACGCTGCCCGCCCGCGCGACGAGCCTCGCGTGGGTCGAGACGCAGCCGTACGAAGGTCTGGTCGCCCTCACCGAGCAAGGCGACGGTTTCCTCTTCGCCGCCAGCGGCGCTCCGAGCGCGATCATCAAGAACCTGGCCGTGCCGGTCACCCGGATCGCCTTCACCGCCATGTCGCTCTACCACCGGCGCCCCCACGGCACGATCAAGGAAGGCGGCCAGATGCACATGACGCGCTTCGGGCCGGCGAGCGGCGCCGGCGCGAACCGCGAGCTTCCGCTCGGCATCGAGTCGCGCCTGGGCGTGCTCGGTCCCAAGATCACGGCGCTCGCCTTCGCCGAGCTTCCCTGGCAGATGAGCCTTCTCGCCCTGACCGACGCCGGTCAGATCTGGCGGATCGATTCGCTGGGCAAGGCCGAAGGCTGGGTTTCGAGCAAGTCGCTGGCCGGCGGACGCGATCTTGCGGCCGACACGCTCGGGCTCCTCGGCGGCGGCATCATCGTGAGCGTGCCCGCCAGGGGCGAGCTGTGGACGATCGGCCCCGACAACTCCCCCAGGCGCCTGGCCAAGGGCCTGGAGGCGCTCGCCGAGGGCGCGCCGTGCCAGGGAGCGATCGCCGTCACCGCCGAGGGAACGCTGTGCGTGCTCGCGGGCGCGCGGGTCGCCATGATCGCTCCGCCCAAGGACGGCCCCCTGGCGCAGAGCGTGCGCGCGTACCGCCAGGCCGAGAAGCTCTATCTCGAGGCGAAGTGGAAAGAGGCCGCCGAGCGCGCGCAGGAGGCGCTGAAGGGCATCAAGAGTCCGAGGGCCTATCTGGCGCGCGTCCAGGATCTGGTTCGCGCCTGCGAGGGCGCGCCGCTGCTCGAGCAGGCCAAGGGCGCCGTGGAGAGCCAGGGCCTCAAGCGGCTCCTGCCCACGGCGCAGAAGCTCGAGCAGACGTACGGCCAGACCCGCCTCGGTCCGGAGCTGGCGCTGTTCCGCAAGCGGTGCGAGGTCGCCACGAACATTCTCATTGTCCACGACTTCGAGGACCGCTGGGCGGCGCCCGAGGGCCTCGGGCCCGCGGAAATCAAGGTGCGCGGGTCGGCCGTCCGCCGCGCCGCGGCGCCCGACCCCGTCAAGGAAGGAGACTACAGCCTCCTGTGGCGGATTCCCGCGCCGGGCCCCGAAGGGGCATCGCTGTCGCTCTCCGGAACGCAGTGGGGCGATGCGCACGACTTTCTTCAGGCCCTGATGTGGATCTGGAGCGCGCGCGACCGCTTCCAGGTCGTCGTGATCTTCCTGAACGGCATGGGGCAGGAGCTCGGGCGCTATCCCATCGCGCTCAAGAAGGGCTGGCAGCAGCTCATCAAGCCGCCCATGCAGTTCCGCGGCGAGCTGCAGCCTCTCGATCTCACGGTCTGCACGCTCGTCATCGAGGCCTATTCGCCCGGCCCCAACGAGATCTGCCTGGACGACATCCGCTTCACCATGCAGAAACGGCGCTAGGCGCCGAGAAGGAGCGGGATCGTCCGGCCGCACGCCGCGCAGCGCGCGCCGGCGAGCCGCATCGCGGTCACGGCGAACCCCTCGCGTTCGATGACGCGCGCGCCGCAGTCCGGACACTCGGTGTGCTCGTACCCGCACCCGTGTATGTTACCGACGTACACGTGCTTCAGCCCCGCTTCCAGGCCGGCCGCGCGCGCGCGCCGCAGCGTCTCGACCGGCGTCGCCGGCCGATCGAGAAGCCCGTAGGCCGGGTGAAAGCGCGACACGTGCCACGGGATGTCGGGGCTCAACGATGCGATGAACTCGGCCAGCGTGCGCAATTCCCCGTCATCGTCGTTCTCGCCGGGGATGACGAGCGTCGTGATCTCGAGGAAGATCCCCAGGGCGTGCAGGCGCGCGATCGTCTCGAGCACGCCGTCGAGACGCGCGCCGCACAGCCGCCGGTAGAACTTGTCGGTGAAGGCCTTGAGGTCCACGTTGGCCGCGTCGATCAGGCCCGCCATGGCATCGCAGGCCTCGTCGGACTGGTAGCCGTTGGTCACGAAGAGGTTGAGGAGCCCGGCGCGGCGGGCGAGCGCCGCCGTCTCGAGCGCGTATTCCATCCACAGCGTCGGCTCGGTGTAGGTGAACGCGATCGAGCCGCAGCCCGCGCTCCGCGCCGCCTCGACCGCGTCCTCGGGCCGCATCTCGCGTCCGGGGAGCATGTGCTGCGAGATCTCCGCGTTCTGGCAGAAGAGGCAGCGGAAGTTGCAGCCGCAGCTCGCGATCGAGTAGCTGCGCGATCCGGGCAGCACGTGGAAGAACGGCTTCTTCTCGATGGGATCGACGTGCTCGGCGACCACGCGCCCGTAGAAATCGGTCACGAGCGCGCCGCCGGAATTCCGGCGGCCGCCGCACTTGCCGACGCCGCCCTCGGCGATGACGCACGCGTGGCGGCAGAGGTTGCAGCGCACGCGTCCGTCGCCGCGCGCCGTGAAAAACCGGGCCTCGTGCTCCGCCATGCCGTTCAGGGTACCAGGAATCCGGCGCGGGTGTAAGCGCGTGCGCGCTCGTGCCCCGTCGTTAACCCGATGGCCGCGAATCCTGCCGATGGCAGGCACGCCGAGCCGGCATTACTGACAGTCATTTGCATTTCCAGTAATCCTATCAGTCGATGGAAACAAAGCCGTGATATCCGTGGGTGAAGAAGATGGTGTTGAATAGGACGAGACTGTCGTCATAAAGAAGGAGGATGCAAGTGCTTTCGTAGGCCAAGGGAGGATCAGGGCTGTCCATCATGAGTCCTCGGAAGTT
>JBFZCA010000505.1:0-7626 GCA_041308205.1 Planctomycetota bacterium
CCGCGCGCGGGCCCATCGACATCGTCGGGGCGGGCGATGCCGTCAGCGCGAACCTCGCCTGCGCGCTCGCCGCCGGCGCTTCGCTGCGCGAGGCGCTCAAGCTCGCGGGCGCCGCGGCATCGGTCGTCATCCACAAGCTCGGCACGACGGGCGCTGCGACGCCGGACGAAATCGCTCCGCTCCTCTGCAAGGACAGGGAGGTCCCCAGGTGAAGCTCCACCCCGTCGATCTCGCCATTGTCGCCGTGTACCTCGTGATTGTCGCCCTGCTCGGCCTGTGGCTGAAGAAGAAGGCCACGGCCGGCCTGGACGCGTACTTCCTCGCCGGGCGCAACGTCCCGTGGTGGATGCTGGGGCTCTCGGGCTGCTCGAGCTACATCGATATCGGCGGCACGATGGGGATGGTGGGCCTCCTGTACTACGTGGGGCTCAAGGGCCTGTGGGCGACGCATCTTTTCTGGGGTTGGTTCATCATCTGCTTCTACATGGCGTTCCAGGCCAAGTGGATCCGGCGCTCGGGCGTCATGACCTTCGCCGAGTGGAACGAGGTGCGCTTCGGGCCCGGCCGCGACACCGAGTACGCGCGCCTCGCGGCGGCCGTGTTTCTCCTCGTGCTGATGATATTCAACCTCGCGTTCATCTCCGTGGGCATCGGCAAGTTCGGCGAGGAGGTGCTGGGGATCGAGCGCTGGCAGGCGAGCATCGTGATCTTCTCCGTCGTGGGCGTCTACGTCACGCTCGGCGGGTTCTTCGGCGTCATCTACACGGACATCCTCCAGACGGTCTTCATCTTCATCGGAGCTTCCGTGTTCGCGGTCATGGCGATTTCCTCGGGCGCCGCCTCGGAGATTCTGGCGGCAAAACCCGATGCGTGGGGGCAGCTCGCGCCCACTTGGGAGCTCTGGAACGGCTTCACGGAGGCGACGCCGAAAAGCTACCAGCACTTCGCCGCGTTCGGACCGGTCATGCTCGCCGGGTCGTTCTGGTGCATCTTCCGCGTGCTTGCCGGCCCGAACGTATGGGACTTCCAGTTCTTCCTGACCGCCCGGAGCCCGCGCGACGCGGCGCTGGCGAGCGGCGTGTGGACGGTGGGGTACACGGCGCGATGGGTGCTCGCCTGCAGCCTGCTCGTTCTCAGCGTGAGCATGCTCGGCGCGGACTCGATCGCCGATGGCGAGAAGATCATGCCGCAGGTGCTGGGGAAGCTCCAGGTCGGCCTGCAGGGTTTCATCATGGCCGTGCTGCTTGCCGCCCTCATGTCGACGCTCGATGCGATGATCAACGTGACGAGCTCGGTCGTCGTGAACGATTTCCTGAAGCGCTACTTCGCCCGCGGCCTTTCGGAGCACACGCTCGTGCGCCTGGGCCAGGCGGCCTCGGCCGTGGCGCTGCTCGCCGGGTTCGGCCTGAGCGTCGTCTTCAAGGATATCGTGAGCGCGTGGGAGATCATGATTTTCGCGGTGGTGACCGTCGTCCTCGTGCCCTCGACGTTCAGGTGGCACTGGTGGCGCTTCGGGCCGCGGGGGTTCGCGCTCGCGATGGCGGCGTCGGCCGTGTTCCTCGTCCTCAGGATCATCGCCGTGCGGGGGCAGCCGGTCCCGGTCCAGGTGACGCTGCCCATCGATGTTCTGGGTTGCCTCATCATCACGTTTGTCGCGGCGTTCCTGACGAAGCCCGCGGGCATGGACGTGCTGGTGCGGTTCTACGCGCGCGTTCGGCCGTTCGGCTTCTGGGGGCCGGTCAGGCGCGAGGCCGTCGCGCGCGGCCTCGTTCCGGCCGGCGACCGCATGCCCGCGATCGACATCCTGAACGGACTGCTCACCGCGGTGTTTCAGTTCTCGCTCGCGGCGATTCCATTCTGCGGCTTGCTCGGCATGAAGAACCAGGCGCTCGCCTGGGCCGGAGCGGCCATCGTGCTCGCCGCGATCCTGTACGTGACCTGGTACCGCACGCTGCCCGCGCGCGACGAGGAGACTGCGGAGGGACGATGACCGCGCCGCCGCCGGGCGCCGCGGCCCGCGGCCGCATCGAGCACAACCCATGTCGTACATATTCGGCGAACCCATGGCTCCCCGGGCGCCGGCTATGGCCGGCGTTTCCCCCCTTCTCCCGAAGGGGGGACGGAAGGGGGGTTGTTTGAGGGTGAGCAGGGACGCCGAGCGGTTGCCGCGGAGAAAACCTCCCTCCCCGCCCCCGTGCGTCGATAGGAATAAGAGTGCGCAATGAACGCGTGTATCGCGTGTCTCGTCCGGCTGGTTCACCGAGTATGTACCCCATGTCCGACGTGATCGAGATCGAGGTTCCCATCGAGGAGATCGAGGCGCGGCGCGCCCGCGTGGAGAAGGCCAGGCGCTTCGAATGCCCCGACCGGGTGCCGGTCGTTCCGGCGATCGCCCATCGGTTCCTCGTGCCTCGCGCCGGCGTCCGCTTCAAGGAGTACTACGGCGACCCCGAGACCATGCTGCGCACGCAACTTCTCGCGCAGAAGTGGCTCATGGAGAACGTGCGCACCGACGCCCACGCGATCACCGGCGCGTGGGTCGGCGCGTGGACGGATTTCCAGAACACCTTCGAGGCGGGCAGCCTGGGCTGCGAGGTGGTGTTCCCGGACGACGACATTCCGTGGGTGCGGAAGGGCTGGGTCGCGGACGACGCGGACCTGCGGCGCCTCGAGGCCATGGATTTCGTCGGCTCGGGGCTCAACGCGCGCCAGGTCGAGTACCGCCGCGCGATGATGCGCGCGGCCGAGAAGTACCCCGTGCGCTTTCAGGGCGGCCCCGTCTTCCACCCGGGGCGCAATCCCGCCCTCACGCACACGACGGACGGCCCGTTCGGCGTCGCCGGCGACCTCATGGGCCAGACCGAGCTCTTCCTGGCGGTGTGCGACCGGCCGGACTTCGTGCGCGAGCTCCTGCGCATCGTCACAGACAAGCTCATCGCCTGGCTCGACTTCTGCGGCTGCGAGGAGAACCTCCCCGAGCCGCGCGGTCTCGCGTGGACCGACGACCTGGCCGTGTCGCTGTCCGCGGAGCAGTATCGCGAGGTCGTCCTGACATCGGAGCGCCGGCTGCGCTTTCACTTCGCCGGCCGCGCGTGCCTCCACATGTGCGGGAAGACGGACCACCTCCTCGAGATCTTCGCCGATGACCTGAAGATCGACGAGTTCCAGGGGTTCGGCTACCAGGTCGATCTCGATCGCATCGCCGCGGTCATGGGCGGCCGCATCGTTCTCATCGGCAACGTCAACCCCATGCTGATCCGCGCGGGCGCGCCCGAGGACGTGCGCCGCGCGACGCGCGCCGTGCTCGAGCGCCTCGCGCCGTGCGGCGGCCTCATCGTCCAGGACGGCAACAACATCCCGCCCGATTCCCCCCTCGAGAACATCAACGCGATGATGGAGGCGGCGGAACGGTACGAGCCCGACGCCGCGTAGGGCGCGCCGCTTACGCGGCGCGTTGAGCGCCGCGCCGCGCCATGGTAGCATCGCCGCATGGCCTCGCCCAAACTCAAGCCGTTCTCTTTTCGAAGGATGGAACGAGCCGTGGAGAAGGTGCGGGCGAGGCTTGTCAGAGCGGCGAAGGCGCTCGAGGACGCGGGGATTCCCTACGCGATCGTCGGCGGCAACGCGGTTGCCGCCTGGGTTGCGCGCGTCGATGCGGCGGCAGTGCGCAACACGCAGGAGTTGGATGTGCTTCTGCGGCGCAGGGATCTTGCGGCCGCCGCGGCCGCCCTCGAGAAGGCCGGCTTCGTGCGGAGGCGCGCGGCCGGCCCGGAGTTCTTTCTCGATGGCCCGGCGGCGCGTACGCGCGATGCCGTGCACGTCGTGTACGCCGGCGAGAAGGTCAGACCGGACGACTGCTGCCCGGCCCCGGCGGTCTCGGAGACCGTCCGGAACCAGGCTTTCCGCGTGATCGCGCTTGGCGCACTCGTCCGGATGAAGCTCGTCGCATTCCGCGACAAGGACCGCGTGCACCTGCGCGACCTGGCGGCGGTGGGCCTCGTCGATGCGCGCTGGTGTGCGCGTCTGCCCGAGGAGCTGGCAGCCAGGCTCGCACAGATCCTCGCGACGCCGGAGGGATGATAGCGAGCCGCGCGCAGTCCTTGCCGATGCCGGCAGGGGCGACCATCGCCGCTCGCGTGCAAAGGAGGTTGCAATGCTCGCGTTCACGGTTGCATGTGCGCTCTTGTCGGCGGCCGACGCGGCGCCGCCGCCGGCGGCGCGCTTTCCCGCGTGGCGCTTCAAGAAGGGCCGCGACCCCGCCCGGGCCCGCGATATCGCCGGCGATGGCGACTGGCCCGAGGTGACCCTGGGCCACACGTGGAGATCGGACAAGGAGCCCGCCTGGCTCAGGACCGCCGTCGTCATCCCCGAGACGATCGACGGTGCCGCGACGGCCGGTGCGCCCGTGGGGCTGCGCTTCTCGGCCGGCGAGCTCGCCGAGATCCACGTCGCGGGCGAGCTCCAGCAGCGCAGCGACAACGACCACCCCGGCACGGCGCTCCTCTCGGCGAGCGCGCGGCCCGGCGACGCGATTCCCGTCGCGGTCAGGGTGTGGCCGGGATCCGGCGGCGAGCAGGAGGTGAAGCTCAACGAGGCGGCGCTGTGCCTGATCGAGCCGCGCCGCGCGCGCGAGCGCTTCCCCGTTCGCGTCGCGTGCACCCGGACGACGGGCCCCCTGCCGCGGCCGTTCGCGGGCCTTTCGCAGGGCGGCGGCATGGCCGACTACTTGCCGGCCACCGCGGCGAAGCTCAAGGAGATCGGCGCGCGCTGGTTCCGCATGGACAACGTCCTGACGAACGCGCTCAAGGCCGGGCCCGACGGAACGCTCGTCTACGACTGGGCCGACTTGGACCGCCGCCTCGACTTCATCCGCGCCTGCGGCGCCGAGCCGATCATGTGCCTCTCGTACATGCCGCAGGCGCTCGACGCCGTTCCCAACAACGACCGCCACAGCGTTCCCAGGGACTACGCGCTCTGGGAGCGCCTGTGCCATGAAGCCGCGAAGCACGCGATCGAGCGCGGGACGCGCGTCCCGTACTGGGAGGTGTGGAACGAGACGAACTCGGGCTGGCTCGATCCGGGGCCCGGCGCCGACAGGCTCGATGCGTACCTGAAGCTCTACGCGGCGAGCGCGCGCGGCGTCCGCAAGGCCGACCCGACCGCGTGGGTGGGGGGGCCGTGCAACGCCTCGGGCCCGTGGGACCGAAGCCCCGAGCGCGGGTACTGCGTCGACGGCGAGAAGTTCATGCGCGGGCTCCTCGGGCGCTGCGAGCGGGACGGCCTGCCGCTCGATTTCATCTCCTGGCACGAGTACTTCCAGCCGCCGTGGATCTTCACGGAGGAGGTGCTCGCGACGCGCGCGTATCTGAAGGACTACCCGAAGGCCGCGGCCGGGATCAAGGAGTTCTTCATCACCGAGTGGAACTACGCGTGGTGGCCCGACCCGGCGCACGACTGCGAGCTCGGGGCCGCGTGGTGCGCGGACATCGTCATGCGCGTCTTCATCCCGCTCGGCGTCCAGAAGCCGTGCTTCTTCTACGTGAAGGACGGCGACGAGGAGTTCCGCGGGAGCTACGCGATGCTCATGGGGCCGGAGAACCGGCCGAAGCCCGCGTACAACGTCATGAAGCAGTTCGCGATGCTCGCGCCCGAGCGCCTCGCCTGCGAGGCGGTCGAGGACGGCGAGTTGACGGCGATCGCCTCGACCGACCCGGCGACAGGCCGCGTCACGGCGCTCGTCGTCAACTACGCGCAGCGCTACGGCGTGCCGCGGCCGGTCGAGGTCGCGTTCGCCGATCTTCCGGCGGCGGTCAGGGCCGGCGAGCTGCGCGTCTACGCGGTCGATGCCGCGCACTCGAACGCCTGGCACGACCGCGCGAAGGCCGAGCTCGAATGCGTCGCGGTGCAGCCGCTCGGCGGCGGCGCGAGCGCCTCGTACGCGTTTACGGCGCTCCCGGCATCGGTGACGCTGATGGAGATCGCCGCGGCGGCGGACGTGCGGACGATCGGCTCGCGCCTCGAGCCCTTCGCCGACCGGTATCTCATCGATTCGCTCGACGGCGCCGAGCTCAGGCTGTGCACGCCGGTGCCGCGCGAGACGGTGCTCCTCTTCGACAAGCCGTGGGAGGGGCGCTACTGCGGCTACGCGACCGTCATCAAGGACGGCGATCTCTACCGGCTCTACTACCGCGGCCTGCCGCTCGCCGGCAAGGACGGCTCGGCGAACGAGGTCACGTGCTACGCCGAGAGCCGCGACGGCATCGCGTGGACGAAACCGGCGCTCGGCCTCTTCGAGGCGGCGGGAACGTGCGACAACAACGTGATCCTCGCGGGCGATCCTCCCTTCTCGCACAACTTCGCGCCGCTCCTGGACGCGCGGCCGGGCTGTCCGGAGGGCGAGCGCTTCAAGGCGCTCGCGGGAGTGTCGTCGAGCGGCCTGTGCGCGTTCGCGTCGCCCGACGGCATCCGCTGGAGGAAGCTCGGGACCGGTCCCGTGCTCACGCACAAGGACTTCGCCTTCGATTCGCAGAACGTCGCCTTCTGGTCGGCTGACGAGGGGCGCTACGTGTGCTACTGCCGGACGTGGGAGAACGACCGGCGCTCGATCAGCCGCGCGACATCGGCCGACTTCCTGAGCTGGACGGCGCTCGCGCCGATGGGCTACGGCCCGACGGCGCCCGAGCACCTCTACACGAACGGCACGCGGCCGTACTTCAGGGCGCCGCACATCGCGTTCGCGCTCGCGGCGCGCTTCATGCCGGGGCGGCGCGTCGTCGCCGCGGACGCTGCCGAGAAGCTCGGCGGCGAGGCCGCGTACTCGGGCGACTGCTCCGACGCGGTGTTCATGACGACGCGCGGAGGCTTGCGCTACGACCGGACGTTCATGGAGGGCTTCCTGCGGCCCGGCCCGGGCCTCGAGAACTGGACATCGCGCACGAACTACCCGGCGTACGGCATCGTGCCGACCGGCGAGGGCGAGATGTCGTTCTACGTCCAGCGCCGCTACGGGCAGCTCGCCCACTGCCTCCAGCGCATGAGCCTCAGGCTCGACGGCGCCGCCTGCGTGCACGCGCCGTACGAGGGCGGCGCGATGACGACGGCGCCGCTGGTGTTCGCGGGGAAGGAGCTCGTCCTCAACGCCGCCACCTCGGCGGCCGGCTCGATCAAGGTGGAGATCCAGGACGCGGCGGGCGCGCCGCTTCCCGGCCACGCGCTCGCCGACGCGGTCGAGCTCATCGGCGATGCGATCGAGCTCGTCGTGCGCTGGAAGGGCGGGAGCGACATCGCGAAGCTCGCCGGCACGCCGGTGCGGTTGCGGTTCGTGATGAAGGACGCCGACCTGTTCGCGCTGCGGTTCCGTCCGTGAGGAGCGCTTCTCCGCGGCGAGGAGCGGGGGTTGCTGCCGCTCTCGGTCACTCGAAAAGCACGATGTCGTTGAGCCCGAGATCGACGGCGCAGCGCGCCGCGAGGCCGTAGCCGGCCGCCGCGAGCGCGCCGCCCGTTGTCTCGGTCGTGAACTCGAGCGGCCCGCGCACAAGCGAGCGCACGCGCGCGGGCGGCGCCTTCAGCGGCATGCGGATCTCGAGACGCGGAATGGGCTCGTAGGTGAAGTTCGCGAGCACGAGC